>JAFGCG010000032.1 GCA_016932715.1 Anaerolineales bacterium | reverse complement strand
GCTCTCCCTGACAAGAGTCATTCCGCCTGTCTTTTCCAGACGTTTGACCCTTCTCACTCTCGTGCTTTCGCACGCTAAACAAGTACTATCGCAATCTAGAACACCTGTACTATAATTGCCCAATCTTGTTAATTTATAGAGGAAGGAGGTTCAGTCCTGCCCGTGGCAAAAGCCAGGGGACTGAAAGCTTTTGATGATCTCCGCCAACCCAGATGAATCTATGACACCGATCCTTGTTTCCAAACAGACTGCCAGGCGCTTTGTTCTCGGCAAACAGGGCCTCTGGCCCGGCCGCCGCTGGAAAGGTAAAAAAGGCACCGCCCAAGCTATACGCAATTGTGAAGCGGTACAACTCGATCCGTTGAGTGTGGTCGCGCGCAGCCAGGACATTGTCCTGCATAGCCGTGTGCTGGATTACAAGCCCGATTATCTCCATCAGGTTGCTTACAAAGACCGGGAGTTCTTCGATTATGGGGGCTGGCTGGCGATGTATCCCATGTCGAATTTGCCCTATTTTCGTTTTCAAATGGATAGGCGCTTGCGCGACGAATATGTAAAGTATTTTGTCCCGCAGCATCAGAAGGTGTTGGATTACGTGCGCGCGGAATTGCGGAAGCGCGGTCCGCTGGGAAACAGGGATTTTGATGGCAAACGTTTGGAGCTGCAGAGTTACCGCGGGCGCAAGGAAACCTCTGTGGCGCTGTTCGATATGTGGATTTCCGGCGAATTGATGATCCATCACCGCGAGGGGTTCGAGCGGGTCTATGATTTTCGGGAGAACATCGCGCCAAAGGAATATGACTATGTAGCCACCGAAAAGGAAGCGGAGGAGTTTTTCATCCGCAAGAATATTTCCTTCCTGGGATTATTTCGCGAACCTGTTCTGCGCGCAGCCCTGCAGGGTGACATGCGCTACAAATACTCGCGCGCGCAAGCGAGTCAACTGGCTGAGACGTGGATCGCGTCCGGGAAGGCGAAGCAGGTCCAGGTCGAGGCGGGACGCGATACATATCTCGTTCTAGCGGAAGACATCCCGGCGCTGGAGTCGCTTGAAAAGGGAAAGATCCCCAAAAGCTGGAATCCCAAAGAGACGACCACACTGGAGGAAGTCACGTTCCTCGCCCCGCTGGATATCGTCAGCGCGCGCGGACGGGCGAAAAAAGTGTTCGATTTTGAATATCTCTGGGAGGTTTATAAACCCCTGCATCTGCGCCGCTGGGGCTATTACACGCTGCCGATCCTGTACGGCGATGACCTTGTGGCGCGGCTCGACCCGAAGCTGGATCGCACGACGATGACGCTGGAGATCAAGGGTTTCTGGCACGAAGACGATGCCCCGGTGAAGGATGCCCAGTTTGCAGATGCTCTTGCGAAGGGATTAGTCCGGTTTGCGAAGTTTGTGGAAGCGAAGAAAGTCACGACGAATTCAATTCGTCCACCAGGATTGCGAAAACACGTCGAGAGGATTCTGCGCCAGTCGTTATAGTCCCAGGGCACTTGAAAGAATACCGATGACGAACAGTGTGACGATCGCCGCGACGATCGCTCCGCAGCCCCAGCCGGCGGAGACTTTCCAGCCCTGCTTGTTCGTGATGCCCGGTTCCAGCCTGCGGATGTGACGGACGACCTGCCAGCCCGCGAACATCCCGGTCAGGAACCACGCCACAACCACAAAGAGCAGGAAGACCAGCATGATAAGAATGATCAGCCCAATGGCTTCTCCGATTGCGCTGCCGATTATCTGCCCCATGCATTCGCCGAATCCGACTCCGCTGCAGTCTGGTTCCGCGCTTTGAACAGTGAGCGCGCCGACGGCGACCATCAGCGCGGTGATCAGACCGGAAACGATCATTCCCAGCGGTCCACTGATGCCCCAGATGCGAATGGTGGGAGACATATGTTTCCATGAAATGGATGAGGCGTTCGGCCGCAGGCTGAGCATCGTAAACAATCCTGCCAGCAAACCGCCGATAAAGCCTCCCATTCCACCGCTGATGAGGATAACCATAAAATTCAGGAAATCTTCGCCCCCGATGTCGCCCTGAGTGGCAGCCAGGAAGGCAAGAAATATCAGCACAGCCATCCAAAAGACCAGCCAGCCGCCGCTCCAGGCAAACGCCCAGCCGGGGATCTTGCTGAAGACAATGTTCAAGCTGGTCCGCGTTGGCTGGCGGAGGAACGGCCGTTCTTCGGTGGCTTTTCCCGCGCCTGCCTCGATCAGCCCATCGACAAGCTTTTGAAAATTGTCCATGTAACTGCCGGAACGCAGGTCAAGCGTCTGGATATCGCTCACGAGCGATTCGAATTCACCGGTCCATTTGGCGGGGCGGTAAATGACAGGAAAGATCGTCTTGCCAAGCTCCAGCGCTTTGTTGACTTCCTCGCGCACGTAACGCGATTCCATCGCGTCTGGGGACAGGACCAGGATGAAGGCTTTGCATTCATGGATGCCGTCCATGATCTCGTCGTGCCACTTTTGCCCCGCTTGGATGGTGGACTGGTCGAACCATACGCCAGCGACTTGCGCATCCAGGTCGGATGCCAGGCGTGTCACGAATTCCTGGTCACGGCGGGAGTAGGAGATGAAGATGTCTTTGGACATGATTTTTATTGCTCCATTCATAGCCAAAGTGACTCTTTCATTATACAGATATTGAAGATGAAAAACACAATTTCGTGCCATGCTTATTGGGGATTGCAAAACCTGTGCAAAACCTGTGCAATTGGATAGTTTTTGAGAGTATTTCTCTGGCAGAATCCGTTCTGCTGACGAAACGAACCTATTTCTTAGAAACTCTGAAGGTACTAAAATTCACTTATGCCGAACATTGCTCATCTCAAATTCAATGACTCCGCCCCCGACCTGGAACTGCGGGATGTCAACGACATGCCCGTGCGGCTTTCTTCCCTGTGGAAGAAGCAGGTACTCATCCTGGCGTTCACGCGTCATTTTGGCTGCCCGCAGTGCAAGGAAATGGTGGACCAGCTTGTTGCGGCCTCACCTGAGATCGAGGCGAAAAATCTTGCGCTGGCGATTGTCACACAGGGTACACCTGAGCAGACCAAAGCTTTTTGCGAACAGCGCGCCCCCGGCCTGTTGTGCCTCGCAGATCCTGAACGGAAAGCCTACAATGCATATGGACTCGAGCGCGCCTCCCTCTGGCAGACGTTCCTTTCGCTCAACGTCTGGCGTTCGAACCGGCGCTTGAAGAGTGAACGCGGCTGGGATACGGAATTGCCTCCCAAGGGCCAGGATGCCATGCAGATGGCAGGGACCTTCGTCATCGCGCCCGATGGCCGCATTCGCCTCCCCTACTACTATGACGATATCGCCGATCATCCCTCTGCTGACCTGCTGCTGCGCGGCGTCATGGGAATGGATTGGAATCAAATCTTCGACGGACCGGTTGCGCCAAAATGAAAAACCTCTTCCTTGCTTTCTATCTTGCCCTCAAAGAAGTGTTCCGGAATCGCGGTCGTTTCTTCCTTGTGAGCCTGGTGATCTCGTTGATCACCCTGCTGGTCTTATTCATTGCGGCGCTTGGCGAGGGACTTGCCAAC
This sequence comes from Anaerolineales bacterium, assembly GCA_016932715.1. Taxonomy (GTDB): domain Bacteria; phylum Chloroflexota; class Anaerolineae; order Anaerolineales; family Villigracilaceae; genus Defluviilinea. The sequence goes on along the minus strand of JAFGCG010000032.1, from coordinate 6,201 downwards.
GGCAACCGCCAATACGTTGCCAACCTCGATGCGCAGTTGATCGTATTCCTGGAGAAATCGGACTACAGCATTTCTGCCAGCCGGCTCGAGACGAATACCGCCCGGTCGGTCCGCCGCGTCGACGGGGTCGCGGACGCCGGTCCGATCTACACCTCCTCCACCGAGATCGTTTCTCTCGCCGAGCCGCTCAAGGTGTCCATGCTGGCTGCCGAACCGGGCCGACCTGGGATGCCTGCCCTTATCGAAGGCAAATACTTCCGCAGCGGCGGAGCACGTGAAGCGGTGATCGACCGCAACGTCGCTCTGCGTTCGGGGATCAAAGTGGGAGATGAGATCACAATCCGTTCTACGCAGGGAGTGGAGGACGAATTCTTTCGGCTGGAAGTTGTTGGCATGGTGGCTGGTCAATCTTATTTCTTCCAGCCGACTATCTTCGTCCCCTCTGCGACGTGGGAGACGGTCCGCCCGCAGTCGGAAGCGGATTTGAACAGCAGCACTGCCTATCCCAATATTCTGGCAGTCCGGTTGACAGACCCCTCGCAAGCCGATGTTGTCACGAGGCGCCTGATCGCGACCGTCCCGAATATCGAAGTGACCGACATCGCGACCACGATCAACAACATCCCCGGTTATTCCGCCCAGCAGGGGACCGTGCAGACCCAGGGCTTCTTCACACTGTTGATCGGCGTGCTGGTCATTGGCGGGTTTTTCCAGATCCAGATTTTGCAGAAGGTCCCGCAGATCGGTGTGTTGAAAGCCATCGGCTCCTCGAACGGCGTCGTCGGCTGGGCGGCGGTGATCCAGATCATCGTGGTGACAGCCATCGGCGTCGCGATCGGAGGCGGGCTGACGTATCTCTTCTCGCTGGGATTCCCGCCCACCATCCCACTGGCCTTCAACGGGAGCCGTTCGCTCATTGCGATTGCCCTGCTGTTATTCATTGGTCCGCTGGGTGGAATGGTTTCCATCATTTACGCAGTACGCATCGAGCCGCTCAAGGCGCTCAGGTTAGGATAGGTGCGCCATGACAAACATTGCGCTCGAAGTCAAAGACCTCGTCAAGACATTTGCGTTGGATGGCACGACCATCAACGCCGTGGACCATGTTTCATTTCAGGTCAAGTCCGGTGAGTTTGTTGCGCTGGTGGGTCCCAGCGGCTCGGGCAAGACGACGATGTTGTCCATTCTCGCCGCGCTGCTTTCCCCCACGAGTGGACAGGTCCTGGTTGACGGACAGGATATGGCGGAGATGAATGATAAGCGCCGCGTCAAGTTGCGCCGCGAGAAGATCGGCTTTACGTTCCAGGCGAACAATCTCATCCCGTTCCTGACCGCACAGGAAAACGTGGAGTTCATGCTGCGCCTCAACGGTAAAGCGGATAAAGCCGGGCGCGTCCGTTCGGCAGAGATCCTCGCCCGTCTGGGACTCAACGACAGGCTGCACAACCTCCCCGCGCAGCTCTCCGGCGGACAGCAGCAGCGCGTGGCGATTGCGCGGGCACTCATCCACAATCCTTCCGTGGTGCTGGCAGACGAACCGACCGCTTCGCTCGATACCGAGCGCGCCTTCCAGGTCGTTGAAACGTTTGCCAATCTCATCCACGAGAATAATCGGGCTGGCATTATGGTGACTCATGACTTGCGTATGTGTCGGCATGTGGACCGCGTCCTTCAGATGCAGGATGGCAAACTGGTGCGAGTCTATGAGACAAAGGACGAGATCATGGAACTGGCGAGGGGACGATGAAGCACTAAAAACAAAAGGCTTCCAAACGCTTACACCGTTTGGAAGCCTTTTTACTCTTAACTGTAGAAAATTATAGGAGGCAAATCAACGTACCTTAAGCCTCGTATGTTTGCAACTATTCTACGGCGACAAGACCTCAATGGCATCGATATCCACCGTTGCACCAGCGGCGTGCACCAACCGAACGGTGTGCGGACCCGGTCCCAGATCTCCACTCGTCCACGATGCCTGCCAGACCCGCGTCGCATTATATTGATTGATCGTTGCCACCGGGGTCGGATTGCCGTCGATATACACTTCGAGGTCGCCGCGATTGCTGTTTTCCGAATAGATTATGGTGATCCGCGAGCCAGTGAAGTCAAACTCTGCAGTGCTGCCCACCGCTGTTGAGTAGCGGAAGGTATCAAGATACGGTCCAGTGGATGTAGTCGCAGTGAAGCCACTGTAGGTCCAGCCCCCATCTGCATCATCGTATTTGGTCGCGGTCGGAGGGGGTGCGTACATCTTGACCTCGATTCCGTCAATTTCGACTGTCGCGCCGCTGGCATGCACCAGCTTGACGGTATGCTGTCCTGCTCCCAGATCGCCACTGGCCCATCTTGCCTGCCAGGCTCGTGAGGCACTGTATTGATCGATCGTATCCACTTTGATGAGGCTGCCATCGATGAACACGTCCAGCTTCCCGCGATTGGTATTGCCGGTGTAGATCAGGACGAACTGGGTGCCATCAATGGTGAATTCGGCAGACGTACCGACCGTGTTGGAGTAATGAGCGCTGCCTCCATAGGTATTGACACCTGTAGACGTGAGATAGCCGTTGCCGTACGCCCAGGTGGGATCTGTATCATCCCAGGTGCCCAGGCCCAGCGCTGTGTACGTCTTGATCGCATCGATGTCCACGATCGCGCCGGTCGCATGCTCCAGCGTGACGGTATGTTGTCCGGGTCCCAGATCTCCACTGGACCATTTTGCCTGCCAGACTCGTGTGGTACGGTATTGATTGATCGTCCCCACGGGAACGCCATCGACGGACACCTCCAGTGTCCCACGATTGGTATAGCCGGTAAAGATCAAGTCGAACCTGGAGCCCACAAAGGTGAATTCGGCAGAAGTGCCGATCGTATTGGAGTAATGAGCGCTGCCTCCGTAGGCATTGGCGTTCGTAAAGGTGAGGTAGCCAGGATCGTAGACCCAATTGGGATGCGTGTCATCCCAGGTGCCCGTACCGGGCGGCGTGTAAGCCTTGATCTCAATCCCATCGATATCCACCATTGCGCCGCTGGCATGTACCAGCCTGACGGTATGTTGTCCGGCTCCCAGATCCCCACTGGCCCATCTTGCCTGCCAGGCTCGTGTAGCGCTGTATTCATTGATCGTCGCCGCTTTGGTGGGATTGCCATCGATGAACACGTCCAGCGTCCCGCGATTGGTATAGCCGGTGTAGATCACCTCGAATTGGGCGCCCACAAAGGTGAATTCGGCAGATTGTCCGATCGTCTTGGAGTAATGAGCGCTGCCTCCGTAGGTATTGGCGTCCGTAAAGGTGAGGAAGTCACTGCTGTACACCCAGTTGGGATGTGTGTCATCCCAGGTGCCCAAGCCCGGAGGCGGTATATACGTTCTGATCTCGATCGCATCGATATCCACCATTGCGCCGCTGGCATGCTCCAGCCTGACGGTATGCGGTCCTGCTCCCAGATCCCCACTAAACCATTTTGCCTGCCAGGCTCGTGTAGCGCTGTATTCATTGATCGTCCCCGCCGGATTGCCATCGATGATCACGTTCAGCGTTCCACGATTGGTATAGCCCGTGTAAGCCAAGATGAACTGGGAGCCGTCAAAGGTAAATTCCGCAAACGCGCCGATTGTATTGGAGTATTGGAGGGTGTCGTGGTACGGACCGGTTAGGTCAGAGAGCAGCCAATCGGCGGAATAGTTCCATTGGGGGACTCTGTCGTCATATACGCCAATGGGCGCTGGCGGGGGCTCGTATGCAATCGCCGAGTCGCTCGTTAGGTTGCCAATATTGGCTTGTTCATCCTGGGCGCGCACCGCAAAGTGATAGGTTGTTCCAGGGTCCAACCCCTTCACAACCATGCTCTCCGGCTGTCCCGCTGCCTTTGGAGTGGGAACGCCTTTTGTTACAGGTGTAGCAGCCGTCCAGTCGCCCTCATTGACAAACGGATTGATGCTGTAGCGCACCAAGTAGGAACTTGCTGCACCTGTGTTCCCGTCATCCCCCACCGCTTGCCAGCTCAGTCTCACTGTTCCAGCATTCGTGCCGGGCGCAGCCGTGAGAGCGATCGGACCTGGCGGCGTTGTATCCGCCTGGGGAAAGATCTGGATCGCGTCAATATTAACAGAATTGCCAGTGGCATACACCAACTTTATTGTATGTGTGCCGGTTGTCAACGCAGGGCTCAGCCACTGTTTCTGCCAGGTCGGGGTCAGGGGAGAACTCTGGTCGAGGATGTAGATCGGTGTAGTAGAATGATCCAAATAAATGAACATTATCCCGTTGTCAGGGTCTGGAGTGTAATACAACGCTGCCCGACCACCCGCGAAGGTAAAGGTTGCATAGTCGGGGACGTTTCTTGACTCTTTGTAGGTCTTTTGATACGGTCCGGTTTCGGTGCCTGTGTACGTTGCAGCTGCCCACTTTCCCGTGTATACCCAATTACTATGGGTGTCATCATAAACGCCTGCTCCTACACCGCCTGAACCGGAGCCGGTCGCAAACGACCACTTGGATGACAATGCACCATCCGCGTAGATAAAACTATTGTCGTTTAATTTTGCGCCAACCTGCCAGTAATAAGTCTTACCCGAGAGCAAAGTCGGCAACAGCACGCTGGTTGAAGTGCCGTTTGACTTCCATGTAGATTTATCATCTATATCGCATACGTTATATGTAATGTCATAAGAGTAATAACAGTACACATATCGAAAGACATTGCTGGCTGCGTTCCATTCCAGTTTGGCATTGGTTGGATTAATCCCCGCCGCGAGGTTGCTGGGTGATTTCTTGGTGAAGGCAGCACGATATACATCGGAGCTTTCTGGGGCCGCATTAACATTCCCAGATAAACATAGACTGATCACAAGAATCAGTACAAGAGCCAGGTTTGCTTTTGTTAGGTAAGTTGACATTTTTCCCTTCCGATTTTGACTTTTGAATTATGTTTTGCTGTCCAACGAACAGATTTGGAAAAACAGATGGTGCCTTACATTGCCGTGCCTCCTCGTATATTGTTTACATTAGTATGACATATTGCCATGATTTGGACTACTTGTTGTTATCCCCGAAAAGTCCCAGCATGTTTTTTTTGAATTGTAATACGATAAACGGGTCGATATTGTTCAGCTTATATGGTCTTGTTTACCATCTTTGGCTGATTTATCATTGGGGGTAGACCTGGTGCCATGCCACCTAGTCCCCATGAAAAAACTTATCCATCGGCGGTGCGATATTTTCTGGGATATTCTCTCCCCAGGCGTTGCCGTCAATGACCTCGCCGGTCGCCTGGCCCCGTGCGTCCAGCTTGAAATAGACCGGGATGCCGTCAAACTCGAAGTCGTGCAGGCTGCTATCTCCCCAGCCCCATTCGTCTACATCCAGTTTGATGATGTACGTCCCGGCGTACGCCTTGAGCAGCAGTTCGTTTTCGGCCTTGAGCCCTTCATCGATTACCAGACAGGGCGGACACCAGGTGGCATCGAACTCAGCAACGGGCATTTGACCGAGCGCTGTGGCTTTCTGAGCCTCCTGCGCCAGCATTGTGGGTAGATCGCCATCCTGGGGGTGCAGCCGGACGATTGTGATGCCGGTCGGGTCCGTGGTCGGAACAGCACTGGACTGCGGTGTCGGTCCTGCCGGCGGAGTGGCAGATTTGGTGGGCAGAGCGACGGATTCTGTCGGCAGCGGGACAACCGGCTCCGGAGTGGATTGCGGTGTTTGAGGGGACAGGAAGTTACAGGCAAGCAAAAAGGCTGTTATGGAAACGACGATGATCTTTTTACTCATGCTATTATGCTCCATTGATTATTGACTGGCAACCATCTCTGCGCCCGGGATGCGGACTGGCACGATCTTTCCCTCCACTGGCGGTTTGCATTGCAAGCCGCTGCATGCCATATATGTGATCTTGACTTCATCATCGATCCAATTGTTGCCAGGGGGCAGTTTGACGGGCAGACGCAGCGTCACTGGTCCCGCCGGGTAAACGAGCAGTTCCTTCGGTTCGAAATCCGGTTCCCGTGCCTGCACGCTTTCGATCAATTCACCCAGTGCTGTCATCTGACTCCCGTCTGTCAACGCAAGCAAAGTCGGGCGTCCCAGGCCCATCAGACCGTTGGCGGGAATATCCTTGCTGTATAAATGATGTCCTTCCGAGGGCGTGAATGTCCCCGATAGAATGGCATTCCCGTCCGGGTCGTGCTCCAAATAAATGGCT
>JAFGCG010000031.1 GCA_016932715.1 Anaerolineales bacterium | reverse complement strand
GTGCTGGCCGTACCTGTGACTTCAACTGCACAAAATCGAAAGCAAACGCCACAGATAGGACATTTTTTTGCACGCTAAACAAGTACGAGTTAGAAGTAGAACATTTGTACTATATTACACAATGCATGAGACGTCAATATCAGGAGATAAAATTTCGGCCCGCTCGATTTCAACCACATAGCGAGCGAGGCGACCCTATCTACGCTCTCATCTCATACATGTTGATTTCAACCGGACAATTGTTCCCTTGAAATGGTGGCAAGAATTGCTCTTGACAATATATATCTCTAATGATATATAACTACATAGCTATATAAAGGAGAACATCTTGCCACTTTCCCACGCCATCCTTGGTTTTCTCGAATATGGACCTATGTCGGGCTATGATCTAAAAAAGCATTTTGATCGGTCCGTTGCGCATTTCTGGTCGGCAACGCAAAGCCACATTTACAAAGCCCTGGAGCAACTGGAAAGCGAAGGGCTGGTAACCTCACAGGTGATTCCACAGGAGGGAAGACCCAATCGAAAGCAGTATCAGATCACAGACATGGGAAGAAGTGAATTAAGACATTGGGTCTCCACTCCCCTGCCCGTCGAAAGCCCGCGCTTGGCCTGGCTGATCCAGGTGTTTTTTGCACATGACCTTGCCAACGAGGAAATTGCCAATCTATTCAAAAAACGAATTGAATACCTGCGCACATATCTTTCACAACTGCAGAATGCCCAGAAAAACATTGATGAAACATCCAAGAAGGTTGCTGTCAAGCGCGTGCAGAGTCTCTGGCAATTAACGCTCGATTACGGGATCGACAACTACAAAAGCGAAATCGACTGGTTGGAAAAAATGCTTCCGATCATACATGAACTGCCACCACTGACGCAGCCCAAGATAAAGAGTTGAGAAATACGGACTTCAGCGTTGTCTTTTACTCTCCAAAACTCTCGAAGCAGATATTCGTATATAACCTTGGGTGCTAGTTTGGACTTATTTTCAACAGTTACGCGCAATTCTACGACGCTAGACCACCATATCTGGGGCTTTCGCTACTTTAGAAACGCCATATTTGGAACTAGCACCATTGGTTATATAAACAAGTTTTATTCAGGAGCGAATGAATGCCATCTATTCTCGATGTACAGAATCTGGTGAAAAAATATGGCGACTTCACCGCGGTCAATGGAGTCACCTTCGACATCAAGGAGGGGGAGGTTTTCAGCCTGCTCGGTCCCAACGGCGCGGGCAAAACCACCACCCTCTCCATGCTCTCGACTTTATACACGCCCACCTCAGGCGACGCGACCATCGACGGTCATTCCATCACGAAGGAGCCGATGGCAGTCAAGCAGGTGATCGGCGTGGTACCGCAGGAGATTGCTCTCTACGAAGACCTGACGGCGCGCGAGAATCTCATCTTCTGGAGCCAGATGTACGGACTGGGCGGCAAGTCCCTCCAGGGCCGCATCGATGAGGTGCTGGAGCAGATCGGTCTGACAGACAAGGCAAAAAACCGCGTCCGAACGTATTCAGGCGGCATGAAGCGGCGTGTCAACATCGGCGTGGGATTGCTCCACAAACCGCGCCTGCTCTTCATGGATGAACCCACCGTCGGCATCGATCCGCAGTCACGCCGCGCCATCCTCGATACGGTCAAGGACCTCAACAGGCAGGGCATGACCGTCCTGTACACCACGCACTATATGGAGGAAGCCCAGGAGCTCTCGGACCGCGTCGGCATCATCGATCACGGTGAGCTGATCGCCCTCGGCACACAGAAGGAGCTCACGCAGCAGGTGGGTCACACAGACACGCTCATCCTGCACATCGGCGAAAGTGACGATCCGGAAGCATTGGCGAGTTCACTCAAAGGCGTCAAGGATGTCCTGGAAGCCAACGTGAGCGACCATGAAGTTTCGATCATCACGCCGGAAGCGGAAGACATTCTGGCAATCGTGGTAAGCAAAGCCAACGAACGCGGCATCAAGATCCGCTCGATCGATATCCGTGAGCCGAATCTGGAGGCTGTGTTTCTGCATCTGACGGGTAGGGCGCTGCGTGATTAGTTCGTTTACTTGTTTACGTGACTACTTGATACACGTAGACAGGTAAACAAGTAGACAAAAAGACATACATGGTTAAAACTCTCCTCATCGGTCTCAAAGACCTCAAACTCATGTTCCGTGACCGCGCCGCGCTGACGTTCATGCTGTTGGCACCCTTCCTGCTGACCATCGGCATGGGCTTTGTCACCGGGCGTTTCAGCGGAGGCTCCAGCGGGCTTTCCGACATCCCCGTCATCATCGTCAATCTGGACAACGATCAACTGGGAGACGCATTAACGGAGGCATTCTCTTCGGAGGAACTCGCCGATTTAATGGAACCCACCGCCTCGTCCGACCCGGAAGCGGCCCGCCGTTTCATCGACGAGGACCAGGCTGCCGCGGCGGTCATCATCCCGGAGGGGTTCACGCGTTCGATCCTCCCCGCCGCAGGGACAACCTTCGATCAGAATTACATGGAGCCTGAACCCGTACAGATCGAGGTATATGCAAGTCCCTCCCGTCCCACGAGCGCGGGTGTGGTCAAAGCCGTCGTGGACGAGTTCGTCTCGCAGATCGAAGAAGGCCGGACGAACGGCATGACAACCATGATGGGATTGGGGTCGAGTGGTTTGTTGGATCTGCAGGACATGGAAGGTGAGGCTCGCCGGTTATTCGAGAACATCGAGCAGGCCGAAACGACCGTCATCTCGCTCAAGAAGAACCAGGCAGGTGCACAGGCAGTGGAATTTGACATCCTGGCGTACATGGCGCCCGGTATGGCATTGATGTTCCTGATGTACACCGTCTCATACGGCGGACGCTCGATCCTGGCCGAACGCTCCCAGGGGACTCTGCCGCGCTTGCTCGTCTCGCCGACTTCCATGTCCCAGGTGCTGGGGGGAAAAGTGCTGGGAATCTTTTTCATGGGCGTCGCGCAGATCGGGATCCTGATCCTGGCAAGCACAGTTTTCTTTGGCGTGAAGTGGGGCGATACAGCGGGACTCCTCCTGTTGATCCTTGCTGCCGTCTTTGGGGCGACAGGCTGGGGCATGTTGATCACGGCACTGTCACGCACGCCCGCGCAGGTGGCAAACATCGGTGCTGCCATCATGCTCATCTTCGGCATCCTCGGCGGAAGTTTTGTCAACCTCGAACAAATGCCGGCGGCAATACGGATGTTCAGCAGGATCACACCCAATGCCTGGGGTCTGGATGGCTTTACCACGCTGGCTTTGGGTGGAACCTTGCTCAATCTGGTGGAACCGATCGGAGCCCTGCTCGTCATGGGCGCCATGTTGTTTGGGATCGCGGTCCTGTTGTTCCACCGCCAGGGGATGATACAGAAATGACACGGAACGTGTCACCCTGAGTGGCGCGGTTGGTTGAGTAGCACCGAAAACATGTATTAGGCCGAGCGCCACGAAGGGTCTCCTAATTGCTTGGAGATTGCTTCGCTTCGCTCGCAACGACATGAGGTTAAATGAAAAAGATTTTTGCTATTACCTGGAAAGACGCCATCATCCGTTTTACAAGTGCATGGGAGCTATTGTTCTTTATCGGCCTGCCGATTGTTTTTACGTTCCTCCTGGCTGGAGGCACCCCCTCCGGGAACGAAGACCCGCGCATTTCGTTATTGCTTGTAGATGAAGCAAAAACTGCGATCTCCCGGCAGATCATCGCCGAACTTGAAAATTCGACGGCTGTCCGCCCTGAAGTCCTCTCACGCGCAGAAGCACAAGGCCGGTTCGATGACCGCCGCGCAGATGCCATCTTTTTCATCCCCTCAGGGATTGATATTGAATCCCTGCAGAGCGGCTCGGCGGAAGTGGAATTGCTCCAGCAGCCGAACAACATCAACGCGACCGTTGCTGAGCGCGCCGTGTTGACCGCCATCCGTCGTGTCAGCAGTTCCGTCTCCGCCGCGCAGAATGCCGTCAAACAACGCGAGACGAGGCAGCCGTTCACGTCCGAGGCGGAGCGGCAGGCATTCTTCGAAAGCTCGCTTCAAATGGCGCAGTCTATTCTGGAGAATGCGCCGGAGCGCGTAACAGTCATCGAAGGTCTGGTCGAGGATGATTACGATCCGCGCGCCAATTCGTCTGCGGGGCAGTTGATCACCTGGGTGTTCGTCCCGTTATTTGGGATTTCGGCGTTATTTGCCTATGAGCGCCAGCAGGGAACGTTGCAACGTTTACTCACCACGCCTGCAAGCAAAGCAACGTTTCTATTTGGTACGATCTTCGGCCAGGTCCTGATGGCGCTTTTACAGATGCTGCTGCTGGTCGGTTTTGGGATCGCTGCCATGAAATTGAACTGGGGGCGTGAGCCGCTGGCATTATTTGTCATCCTGCTCACGTCCGCGCTGGCTGCCGCAGCATTTGGGACTACGATGGGCACGTTCATCAAGACCGAAGCTCAGGCGAACGGGTTGAGCATCATGTTCGGCATGGTCTTTGCCATGATGGGCGGCTGCTGGTATCCGCTGGAGTTATTCCCATCTGCCGTACAGAACGCCGTGAGAGTCCTCCCTACCACCTGGGCAATGCAGGGAATGCTGGATCTTGTCCTGCGCGGCGGAGGCTTGCAGGATGTTCTTCCCGAGGCCGGCGTCCTGCTTGGGTTCGCGGCGATCTTCTTCAGCGTGGGCGTTTGGCGGTTCAGGTACGAGTAGGGCGGAAAAAGATCACATAAAACACAATCATACCGATCACCGCAGAGATCAAACTATAGACTGGATCGAGGGTTTGAACGGTGAATAATGCAGGGCTGGGCAGGGACGAAATCGTGTAATTGGCGAACAAAGCAGCGAACAGGTTATTGGCTGCATGCATGCCGAGGGCGAGTTCCAGGCCATTGTCCTGCAGTGTGATGAGCGTGAAAAAGAATCCAATGGCAAAGTAACCCAGCCCGATCAGAATGGAATTCGCAGCCATCTCGGGATTTACGATATGAGGGAGAAGAAACAAGGCGCCGTTGAGAAAAGCCAGGACCCATTTATTCTTCAATCGCAGCCCCATCCATTGTAAAAGGTAACCGCGGAAGAAAAGTTCCTCCGCGGACGTTTGAATGGGGATGAAGATCAACGCCATGGCTGCATAGACGATCAGTGTGGCAGCCTGGAAGGTAAGAACATAGCGGCCCGGATATAACAATGCCTCCGCAATCGAGATCAGTGCAGCAATCACGAACACCCCTGCTGCAGCGAAGATTCTCCCCCAGCGGATGCGCGCTTCCGCAGTGACAAGGGTCCGCACAGAGCGGGCATGGATGAACCGTACAGCCAGGAGGGTCGCCACGATGAGCGGGATGAAGGTCAACATGGTAACCAGAAATTCAAGTACCACAGGTATGCCTGTAAAACCTCTCCCCGAAACGTTCGTGGCAGGATCACCATCCATTAACACGTAAGCCATCAGCAGCACGACAGGTATTGTTCCCACACCTAACCAGATCATCAGGATCGTTGGAAATGAGATGAGATACCGCCACCAATCGTTCCTGCCACTGCGCGCTATTTGCAGATAATCACTCATCCAAAATCTCCCATTACCTTTTGCATGATTGAGTATTCTACCCGAAGTGATCGGCTGAAAACCACGGAAGCAACAAAAAACTCACCCTCGAAAAACCAGTTTCAGGGTGAGGCCCGCCAGGGTTGAATTTGACTTTTAGGGGATTGGCCGCAAAGCCGGCTGCGGCTTCTCGCGCCCCGTTGAAAACAGAATATCCACACCTGGGATCGGAGCCCAGGTTTCGGACTTTCCCACATCCGCATAAGGGATGTAATAAAACTCGATCTCGTTCGTACCATAACGCTGAAACACGAAAAAGATGTAGGTCCCGTCTGGACTCCAGCGCGCATCGCGATAGCAGCACACCCCATCGATGGGGTTTATTTTCTCAGCCTGGCGCGCCTGGCTGTCATACAGATATAGATCGCCAAACCCATCATTCCGAATGGCGTCGTTCAACAGGAACAGGTGGTCGCCATCCCAGTCATAACTTGTGATCCGTTTGTTACTTTCCCGACTAAATTCGATGCGCGTTCCGGGGATCTTGGCAACGCGCACGGGACCAACCGTCGCACATTTCGGGATATCCACATTCAGAAGGAAGATTTGATCGGAACTCACCAATTGAGTATCGACGACATGAGCCGCAAGCTGCGTTCCCTTTTTTGACCAAAGTACTTCCCGGAAGGCGTATTGGTTATAGAAACAATTTTCTTCGAGTGCGAGCAGGCTGAACCGGGTGTCGACGTCTTTCAACGCTTCCAGGTCGAACGGGAGAATGTTCAATGTGCGCTGGATACTGATCGCCACGAGCTTACCATCGGGAGATACTTTAAAACCCTCAAGCACCTCATTGGAAACGAAGCACATGACCTGCTGTGTTCGCAAAGTAGCAGCATCCAGGAGGTAAACACAGTTGCGCGAAACGTATGTCAGGCGGCCGCCGGGAATCCAATGCAAATCCATCTTGATAGAGTTATCCGTCCTGACCTGGATCAGGTCACTTCCATCCATATCCATCAGATAAAGTTGGTTTCCCACGAGGAAAGCCACCTTGTCCGCGCTGCCAGGGATGGAGGGCATGACCGTTCCGGCCGTGGCCGTGACGGTAAATGTCGCCGTCGGTTCGGGCGTAAAGGTCAGCGTTGGCGCAAGCGTTGGGGTGAGCGTGACCGTGGAGGTTGGCGGGGCTCCAAAGAGAAACGGCAGCTGCGCGCGGAAGCCATAGGCTCCTCCTGCAATGGCAACCAGCAAAATCAGACCTGCCACGATCCAGCCCATCCGTCTGGATAAAGAACCAGGAGCCGTTTGCCTGTCGCTCAGCGTTGTGGGCTGCGTGAGCGTGCGTTCTCCCCCAAAGGCAACTTTGGTCAATTCGCGCGCCAGGTCGAGCGCCGTGGCATAGCGGTTTTCCCTGTTCTTTGCCATGGCTTTTTTGATAATGACATCCACTTCCCCCGGGAGATCGGGGCGGGCTGTCAGAACATTGGGAACCGGATCGTTGACATGCTGCAAAGCCAGGCCGATGACCGTGTCCTTGCCAAAGGGGCGCTCACCCGTCAACATCTCGTAAAGCATGGCGCCCAGACCATAAATATCTGCGCGGCGATCTACACTTTCTCCCAATGCCTGTTCAGGGCTGAGGTAGGCGGGCGTCCCAAGCACTTCCTGGCCCGTGGCAGAGATCAGCGATTCGGTAACCTTTGCCACGCCAAAGTCGGAAAGATACGGATTGTTGCTTGAATCGAATAATACATTATCAGGCTTGATATCCCGATGAATAATCCCTTTGGAGTGGGCGTGATCGAGCGCCGAGGCAAGACGCTCGACGATCAGGGCTGCATCGCGCAGGGAAAATTTTCCCCTTTTAATCAGGTCGGAAAGCGACCCGCCCGACATGTAGCGCATGACAAAGAACGGCTGGTGATCTTCATCCCCACCCACATCATAAACAGGGACGATGGCAGGGTGCTCCAGAGAAGTGACCAGTTTGAGTTCGCGCTTGAAACGGGCACGCGTGACCAGGTTGTTCAGCAGTTCCCGCGGCAGGATCTTGATCGCCACTTCACGATTGGAAATGGGATCAAAAGCAAGGTACACGGTTGCCATGCCACCGCGGCCCAGTTCAGACTTGATTTTGTACCTGCCGACTTTATCCAGTGCCATGAGACAAGTATATCAAAATCCTTCCGCAAAAGAACATTATAACAACTCTGCATTAAAAAGGGTCTTTTTAGCGCTTCCCATATTCCAGGGACGGCAGGGATTGTAAATAAACCCAGACCGCCTTTAACTCGTCATCACTCATGAACCTGTAGGAGGTCCACGGCATATATCGCAGGCGCAGTTCTCTCCCATCCGGAGTAACGCCGGTCCGGATTGTGCTCATGAAGTCCGCCTCTGACCAGGAGGGCAGGGAAGAGCCAGCCCCGAACGTCAGGTTGAGCGCCGGGGGCCAGCTCGACGGGAATCCCGGGATGGGGCCACCCGACATGGTAGGTCCATGACAGACCTTGCAGGAATAAGTCAGGTATTCGCCATATTCCGGCGTGATGCCAGCCTGGGGTGCGACGGGCCGCGCCGCCATGTGAGGGATCAATTCAGCCGGGATGAACGTGATGGCGGGGACGAGCGTCATCACGACTCTGCCTGTCCACGAAACCGTACTGACGGGCAATTCATGATCCACGGGCGGCGCACTTTTGATGTAGGCAATCACCGCCCCCAGGTCCTCGTCGCTCAAAAAGTAGAACTCCGTGGAGGGCATGAACAGCAGGGGCGTCCCGTCCGCGCGGATGCCGTGACGAATGGCATGGACCCAACCCTGATCGGTGTAGTCGCCTGCGACGCCGCCCCTGCCTGAGGTCAAATTCGAGGCGACGACCAGGCCGACAGCCGGATCATCCAGGTAGATATTCCCCTCCATATGCGGGATATCCTGAGAGGGCAGGTTCAAATGTGAGTCAGGGGCCCGACCGGCTTCCGGCAGGTCGATAAAGCCTCCCTCGCTGTGACAGGCTTCGCAGCCGCGAAATTGAAAGATGTGTTTGCCGCGTTCAACGGAGGCTGAATCCACCGGAATGGGAACAGTTCCCTCGGGCAGTTCATACACACGCGTGAGACGCGCCTGCGTCCTGGAATAGATAACAGCCAGGGAAAGGAGCATCAAACCCACCAGCACACCCAGAACAATACCCGCCCGCTTCAGGAACTTCTGCATCTCTCCTCGCTCTTTCAAAGACAGGCACTTTGCTGAAAAAGAGATTTCATTTTCTCGTTGTCAAACAGTCTCGCCTGACGGCGAGACCGAAAACTGTTTACTGATCACTGTTTACTGTTCCTACGGATCCTGGATCTCTGCGGCATGCAGGGTATTCTTCATCAGCATGGCGATCGTCATCGGACCAACACCGCCCGGAACAGGAGTGATGAACCCCGCAACTTCCTTTGCTTCGTCAAAATGAACATCACCTACCAGACGATGTCCGCTTTTCTTGGTGGCATCCGGGACGGAATTGATCCCGACATCGATCACGGCTGCACCGGGCTTGACCCAGTCGCCGCGTACCATTTGGGTCTTGCCGATAGCGGCAATCAAAATATCGGCTTGCCGGACGATGCCGGGCAGGTCCCGGGTGCGCGAGTGACAGACAGTCACCGTGGCGTTCTTGCCGATCAACAGGAGGGCGGCAGGCATCCCCACAATGTTCGAGCGCCCCAGCACGACCGTGTTTGCGCCTTCGATCTGCACGCCTGCCTGTTCGAGCAAATAAATACAACCATAGGGTGTGCATGGCACGAAGGTTGGCTCACGGCCCTTCTGCGCCAGACGACCGATATTGATCGGCGAAAAACCATCCACATCCTTTTCGATATCGATCAGCGCGAGGACTCGTTCTTCATTGATATGAGCCGGCATAGGCAGCTGCACCAGGATGCCATTGACCTCGGGGTCGGCGTTCAGCTTTTTGACCAGCGTCTCCACCTGTTCCTGGGCCGCGTCGGCGGGCAGGTGTTCGCTGATCGAACCCATCCCCAGTTCCTGGCATGCCTTCCCTTTGGACGTCACATACGCCGCCGAATCCGGGCGATCGCCGACCAGCACGGTCGCCAGGGTCGGTTTCCGTTTGCCGGCCGCCGTACGCTCCGCCACTTTCGCTGCCACTTCCGCACGCACCTGCTGCGCGATTAACTTTCCATCGATAATTTGGGCTGTCATATTTCTCCTTTCACCACTGGTGATTGTACAACCCCGTCTTTTTTTGCTCCAGTGACACTTATCCCATGTTGGCGATGACGCCGCTCATCATGCTGTGCGTCTCTCATGGACTTTCATAAGCCAACTTCTTCTCATGGGAAAGCTAGTTGTTTTTCGCCACAAAATACAGCGAGAATATCCAAATCACCAGTGAGTTCAAAAAACTCAAGACATCATGTCCAAGTGGATAAGCGGCGGCGATGGTGGCAAATGCAAGCGCCAGAATTCCAAACATGAACAGCGCCGCCCTGCCAAGTCCGTATTTTGCTGAGATATTTATCAGCAAAAAGACAATGGAAACCACAAGCAAAATCTGATCGTAGTGCCAGGAATAAGGCGACACCAGAAGTCCGGCTGGCAAGATTATTGCAAAAGCAGAAAAGGCCTCGATCTCCGATTTATTCTTCCAGAAAAGATAGGTCGCCACAGCAAAAACGAATGCAACACATACCAGGCCGACTGCTATCCCTGCAATGTCCGTTTTAAAAAGTTTACCAACTACTCCCCACAAGGTGGGGTGCATACCATAATATTTACTGAGGGAATATTCACCTATGTTTATATAGTCAATGGGCCATCGATAATTTACTGCCATACCAATCAACAAGAGTACAAATCCCCCCGCGATCATGCCCCAGATTCCTTGCCACTTTTTTCTAAAGAGGAGCCAGAGGCCTGAAAAGAGAAATATTGGAAATCCAATGGATGGCTTTAGCGCAAGGAAAGACAAGGCAAAGCCGCCCCAAAACCATTTGTGAATACGAAACAATCGAATAGATATAGTGAGCAGGAGTAACAAAAATACTACAAGCTGCCCGCTGTAGAGAACAAAGAACACGGGTCGAAATAAGAAAATACCCGCGATGGCTAGCAATCCTAGGTAGCCTGACCTTGCCGGGGAAAAGTTCAACAGGATTGTAATGGAAATCAAGATGGCGACTTGGTCAAGAAACATCCAAAGAATGTAAGCAGACTGAACGGGAAGCCACGCGAGCAGAGAGAATAAGACTGCAACTGGCAGGGGGTATTGAAACGTCGGTTCGGAATGGTAAGCTGTGCGCTCAATCAGGCGCACACTGACCCATTCTTCGCTATCATATACATTTTGCCCCGCCAAGATCATATGGCCCGCCTGCCAGTAATTCGCAAAATCCTGCTGGTGACCATCATACCATCTGGACAACAATAGACTAAAAACAAGAAAGATAGGGCAAAGAAGGGCAAAACTAAAGATAGTTTGATTCTTCAAATCCTGTTTCATCATTGCACTCAACTTCTGGCTCCCATGCTGTCTTAAGGTTTTCCAGTCAATCGAGCCTCTGTTTCGTTAACCAATCGTATCTCATCGATCTCATTCCAGCGCGGAGAAGTGGCGGAGGCGTTCACGCGCAGGTAATTGCCTGTCAACCCTTCCATGCGCCAGCCCCATTCCCCCATCTCGGACGTGGATTCCCACAACACGGACAGTGTGCGCCCGACGAATTTCTGGCGATAGCGCCCGGCAGATTCCTCGAGCGCCGCATGCAGGATATGATTCCGCTTCTTCCGCAGCTCGGGCCGGATCTGCCCCTTCATCTTTGCCGCCCCTGTACCGGGACGCGGCGAATACGTGAAGACGTGCCCGCCTGCGAAGTCAAGCGCACGCACGAACGCCAGCGACTCGGCGAACTCCTCCTCCGTTTCGCCGGGGAAGCCCGCGATGACGTCGGTGGTGACCGCGACGTCCGGGATGGCATGGCGCGCGGCGGCGACCAGCGCGCGGAACGTCTGGGGCGTCGTCTTGCGCCGCATCCGCCTCAGCGTGGATTCGCATCCGCTTTGCAGAGGCAGGTGCAGGTGCGGCATGAGGCGTTTGTCCTCCCAAAGCTGGAAAAACCCTGCATCCAGATCCCAGGGTTCGAGAGAGGAGAGGCGCAGGCGCGGGACCTCGGTCTCGCGCAGAATTACCTGGATCAGGTCGCGCAGGTGTTTGCCGTACTCCTGCCCCCACGAGCCAAGATGGACGCCGGTGAGAACGATTTCCTTGGTGCCGCCGCGCAGCGCCGATTGAATATCGAGCATCACCTCCGCGACCGGGCGGCTGCGCCCTTCGCCGCGCGCGATCGTGGTGACACAAAATGTGCAGTGGTTGTCGCAGCCATCCTGCACTTTGATGAAGGCGCGCGTGCGGCGATGCAGCCCCGGCAGGGGTTCACGCGCAATGGGTTCAAGATCGAAGGATTCCGGGGGAAGGTTCAGCAGCTCGGCAACAAGCTGATCCTTGCGAGCATTTGGAATGATACGCAGGACATTGGGCAGATCCTGTGCCTGGCGCGGCTGGAGCGTTGCCCAACAGCCCGTTGCGACGATCTCAGGCACTCCCGCGCACCCGATCTGGCGGATCTTGCTACGCGAATCGGCGGCGGCTTCATTCGTGACCGCGCAGGTATTGACGACAGCCAGTTCGGCCGCCTCGGCTGAATCAACCAGCTCATGCCCCGCCGCACGGAATCCGCGCGCCATGCTTTCGATCTCACTTTGATTCAGTCTGCACCCAATGGTATCGAGATAAATTTTCATCAGAACATTCGATATGCGATATGCGACACGCGATATGCGATACGCGATTTAAGGTTGTATCACCACAAAATGATCGAACAGCACGTCCACGCCCGGTTCGGAGAAGGCGCCAGCCAGCAAACCCACATCGCCGGAAGGCAGGTCTGTGTCCGTTGCAGAGGCAACCTGGGTGAAGTTGATGTAGAAGGTCAATGTATTTCCGATGCAATCGGCGCGCAGATGGTTCAGCGTGCCTTTCTGGACAGCTTCCGAGGCCTGCATTTCACTTTGACCGAGCAGCAGGGTCATGCCGCCAATGAATTTTCCAATCACATAATAGCCGTCGCTGCTGATCACGAAGAAGTAATAATTCCCGGCTTGATAACGGCAGATCAAACCCATGCGGTTTTCGTCGGGACCGTTCAATTTGATCACATCCACTTCCGCGCGGACATCCGTGAAATTCTTTTTCGGGATGGACCAGAAATTGAACTTCGGCTGCCTGACCAGCATCCGATAACCGCCGCCATCGTAATCCATGATGCCGTTGTCATTGGCGAGGCGCGCCCAGCCGGTGGTGTTGTCTTCGAACTCCTCCTGATAGAGGACATCCCCGGATGCCGCGGAGGCGACGATAGGCATGGAAGGCACGGAAGGAGTCGTGCAGGCTGAAAGGAAAAAAAGTAAAAGGAAAGCGGGAAGAAATTTCATGCAGGGGATTCTATCAGAAATAAACTCGCGTTGAGCGGAGTGGCGCTTTGCAGGTATGGTCTTCTCAAAGTCGAAGGAGAAGCCGCGAATTACCACGAATGATCGCGAATTGTTTGTAAATTAGCGCCAATTCGCGGCTGGAATGGAGGCTTGCCCGGACTTTGAGAAAGCCATGGCTTTGCAGGTCGCTCCGCTCAGCGCGATAGCTCACGGAAAATACTGGTTCAAAAATACCCTGGCGTCCTCATTTCCCAGATCACGCGCCTGAATGAAATGCTCATACGCCAGAGGGCGCTCATCCGTCTGCAAATACAGCATGCCCAAATGCAAATGCGCGGACGCATTTTGAGGATCCAGTTCGAGGGCGCGTACCAGCTTCTGCTCTGCCTGATCATAGTTCGCAGCGAGCGCAAGCATCCATCCCAGCAGATCGAGCGTGGTCGTATCCGCCTGTGTGAGGACAACAACTTTTTCCGCAGCCGGAAGGCCGACATCTGAAATGTGGACATTATTCTGTGCGCAAAAGATCGCCAACAGCCGCCAGGTATTGGCATCGTCAGGCGCGAGGATTGTGGCAGCCTGATATGACTCCAGAGCGCGGATCAAATCCCCCAGTTTGGCGTAGGACTCGCCGATCGAAACGAACCAGGTCGGATTCTCCGGCTCCAGCGCCGCGGCAGCCTTGAACTCTGTCAGCGCCTGGCGAAAGTCCCCAGCGCGCTGGAAGTACAAGCCGCGCAAACCGCGCACGGCGGCGGAGTTCGGGTCCAGGCTCAACGCCTGTTCGAGTTCTGCGTTGCCGCCCTCAGGCAAACCTGTGTGCTGCCTCGCTTCCCCCAACCAGGCCCACGCCTCCGCATTCTTCCCATCTGCTTCGACGGCGGCTTCGAATGCCGCGCCCGCCAGCTGCCATTCATTGACCAGGCCAAGTCCGCGCCCGAGGATGACGAAACGCCCAGAGGGTGCATCATTTAACGAAGCCACGTTCAGGGCGGTGCGCAGAGTCTGTACCGCGGGATCAAACTGAGGGTCCAGTCGAGCGGCGTCGATCAATTCCGTCGAGGCGCGCTCAGGATCGGATAAAATCAGCAGCAGGCCCAGGCGATAATGCCCGGAAGCGTCCTGCGGGTGAGCAGAAACATAGTTCTGCAAATACTCAGCTGCTCTGGCAGGCTCGCCCCTGGACTGATAGATTTCTGCGAGCCGTGAGTACAGTTCATCCGATGGATCTTCCTGTTTGAGCGCTTCTTCCCAAATTTGCCTGGCGCGTTCCGGATCCTCGTTCAGATAATTGACATCGCCCCAGGCCATCCAGCCGGCCGGCGAGAGGGCGCGCAGGGCAAAAGCCTTTTGATAAGCGTCACTTGCCTTTCGGTACTCTCTTGCGTGATAATAGGCATGACCCACAAGCTCATAAAGATCGGCCCGCCAGGGAAGGCGCTGCGCAGCCGTCTGGTAATGACCCGCAGCTTCAGAGTAAGAATTCGAGCGGGCTGCCTGGTGCAGTTCGTAGTAGCCGGATGAAACGAGAGGCACAACGATCGCCAGCGCGAGCAGCGCGAGCACCCCAAAAACGCGGAGTGTGTTACGAGCCATGGATATATTATAAACTTCGAACTGTGCAAATGCGCTGCTCGCTGCCTTCAGAGCAGGGCACTCCAAACCAAATTCAGTAAATCACGGATTTGTCACGCTTTGCGTGAGGAGCCAGTAGTTTTCTGGCGACGAAGAATCCCCTGCAATTTGTGCCGAGACTCTTCGCTCGCAACGAACGCTCACTCAGAGTGACATGAAATTGGGATTTACTGAAATTACGTTCTTGTAACTTCTCGAACGAATGAGTTCCTGCCAGATTTCAGCAAGTGGAATATAATCACGGATAACATGGGCGCCTCTCTCTACGACATCTTTTCGCTCCTCACAACTCCTACAGGAAGCCTGTTTTATCATCTTGTATTGACATTCTCCATCGCGGCCTCATTGCAGGCGGCATTTGTCCATTGGCGTTCGAGCGAATTCCCGCAGGCACGCCGGACGATGTTTGGCTTGGGAATGCTGCTCATTGTGCAGATCGGGCTTTTCCTGATCAGTGGGATTGGGATTCAGGGCATTTTTAATCTGCCTCTCTTTTTGCCGCCTCTCGACCGGGCTGTGACACTCTTTTCCCTGGTGTGGCTGATCTGGCTGTGGGCGTTCCCTGAACCCAGCCGCGCCGCAGACGCCGGGACCTGGCTCTTGAGCCTGCTGGTGATCGCGGCGCTGAGTTTTAGCCTGGTTGCGTCTGGATCCTCTCTCTCGTCTGCCTCCTACAGTCAAACCGCTTACGAGACCTACTGGCAGCTGGCAAGCATTGGGTTTTCACTCCTGGGCTTGTTCATTTTACTTGTGCGCCGGCCCAATGGCTGGGGATATGGCTTTGCGGTCTTCCTGATCAATCTTGCAGGGCACCTGCTGTATCTGCTGGTCGGCCGCCTCGACGGGGACTTTCCCGGTCTGGTCAGGCTGGCACACGTGGCAGCCTATCCTATTTTGCTGACCCTGCCGCAGCGTTTTCCGGGTCCCTTCAATAAACTGACGAGCGTCAAAAAACAGGATACCCCCACCGGAGAGCGGCGCAAATACAGCACGGATCCCAAAACCTTCCACGCGCTGCTGGCGCTGGCTGGCGAATCTGCCACGGACAAGTTGAGTCAGGCGATCACCCGCGCCATCGCGCAGACGATGCTGGCAGACTTGTGCTTCCTGATCTATCTCACCGACAACAATAACCAGATGCAGATCGCCAGCGGCTATGATCTGATCCGCGAAGAGAATCTCGAGGGCGGCAGCCTGAATAAAACCGTGATCCCCATGCTCACCAACGCCCTGCAGCGCGGACGTCCGCTGCGGCTGCCGGCGAGCAGCACCTCGGCTGACATTAAGGGGCTGAGCGATCTGCTGGGTCTGAGCAATCCGGGCCACCTGATGAGCGTACCGATCGTCACTTCGGACAAGGATCCGCTGGGCGGCGTGCTGCTGCTATCCCCTTATTCGAACCGCCTCTGGAGCGCGGAGGATCAAGCCTTCCTCACCAATATTGCCGTCTCACTGGTCCCCATCATCCAGCGCGGGCAGAAGATGAGTTCGCTCGAAGTCAAAAGCGAGCAGGCAAAGCAGTCC
The DNA here is from genome assembly GCA_016932715.1 of Anaerolineales bacterium. Classification (GTDB taxonomy): domain Bacteria; phylum Chloroflexota; class Anaerolineae; order Anaerolineales; family Villigracilaceae; genus Defluviilinea. The sequence continues at coordinate 4,934 of JAFGCG010000031.1, read as the reverse complement.
CTGGACGTGGCGCAGGCGCGCGTCACGGACCTGGAACGGCGCAACAATGAACTGCTCAAACAAATGGAAGCGGTCAAAACCGATGCCGAGGAAGGCCTGTCACAGGCTGAGAATCTTGCCGCGCTGAGGAAAATGCAGGAAGAGACGCAAAAGGCGCTCGAGAAACTCAAGCAGGAAAACGAAGCACTACTGCGCGGCGCCCCCCAAAAAGCCAGCAAGTTTGGCTCATCCAAGTTTGGCGGTTCGAAGCAGGTCGAAAGCGAGCTGCGCCTGACGCTGGAGGAAGTGGCGCACCTGCAAAACCAGCTTGCAGAAGCCAACATGAAGATCGTCGAAGCCGAAAAGGCTTCGTCCGCCACGCACTCCACCGAGCAGGCCGAGGTGGTCGCCTCGATTTCACAGGAACTCCGCCAGCCGATGTCATCCATTGTGGGATACACCGACCTGCTGCTGGGTGAGTCGGTGGGCATCCTCGGCACACTGCAGCGCAAATTCGTGGAGCGCATCAAATCCTCCACCGAGCGCATCGGCAGCCTGATCGACGACTTGATCCAGGTCACCACGCTCGAAACCGGGCTGCACGAGCTCAAACCTGAGCCGGTTGATCTGGACCTGATCATCGACAACGCCATGTCCTACACCAGCAGCCAGATACGCGAGAAGAATATCTCGCTGCACCTCGACCTGCCGAAGAATGTGGCTCCGATCTACGCCGACCGCGAAGCCCTGCAACAGATTTTGATCCACCTCCTTCAGAACGCGGGAGCAGCCTCCCCGCTGGAAGGGACAGTGCATCTGCGAGTCCAAACGAAAACCGAAGATGGCAAGGAGTACGTCCTGATCCAGGTCAGCGACACCGGCGGAGGCATCCCCACCGAGGATGTGAGCCGCGTCTTCACCCGCCTGTATCGCGCAGAGAATGTCCTGATCCAGGGGGTGGGCGATACCGGCGTTGGGCTTTCCATCGCCAAGACCCTGACCGAGGCGCAGAAGGGCCGCATCTGGGTGGAGAGCAAACCGGGCGTTGGCTCGACGTTCAGCGTCCTCCTGCCGATCGCCAAGAACGCACCCGCAAAATCCCCGGAGAGCTAGTTGCAATGTTACGCAGGCAAGGATTCTTTCACCACGAAGGGCACCAGGATTCACAAAGGAAGATCAAACCTTCGCGTTCCGGAGCCTGTCCCGAGCGAAGTCGCAGGATGTCCTTCCCCGGTACCCCCCGGCACCGAACCACCGGGGCGGTGTGCGCCCGGGGCAGGTGTGTGGTTAAACCGCGTAAGGTGAGCTAGCCATGCAAGCGCTGCGCCAGTTGAGTGGTGGAGTGATCATTGCCATTTTTTCCGTGGTCCTGGTCCTGGGGGGCATCGCTCTCGCCCTGGCTGAGAACCTGCCTGCCGCTTCTACTCCCACACTGATCCCTCCGACGCTGCCGCTGAGCTTTCCATCCCCCACTGACACACAGACCCCCGCGCTGGAAACGGCGACGATTGCCGAGATCGCCAGCGCCTCCCCCTCCCCGACTGCTGAGCAAGTGTTCGCAGCGCCAACCGTCTGTATCCCCAGCCCGCCATCCGGATGGGTGCGCATCCTGACAACCGCAGGCGACACGCTCTACACCCTCGCGCAGCGCTATAAAACCACTGCCGAAAATCTGGGCGCAGCCAACTGCCTGACCTCCTACGAACTGCCGGTGGGGTATGCTGTCTATGTCCCCGCGGTCCCAACCGTGACAGTCGCCCCCTGCGGACATCCGGCAGGCTGGGTGAAAACGCATGTCGTACAGGCGGGCGATAACTTGTATCGCATCGCGCTGTCCTACGGGCTCACCTATCCTCAATTACAGCGCGCCAACTGCATGGGAAGCTCCACCACGATCTATGCCGGGCAAAGGTTGTGGGTCCCGAATATTCCCACGCGCACGCCAGTCCCCGGCGTGACCGTCATCCCGGATTTTCCAACCGCGACTGCGACAGCCACGCCAACTGCGACGGCAATCAGTACATCGACCAGTACACCGACCGATCTGCCGACCAGCACTTCGACGGCGACGCAGCTCCCCACCGCAACGTCAACATCCATCCCAACAGAAACGGCTACCGAAATCCCCACACAGGTGCCAGCCCCGTAACGTATGAAGAAAATCTTTTACTTCACACTTCTCGCGGGGTTGCTTCTCGCCGGATGCGGAACCGCCGCGCCCGCTTCGGCGGGCCTGCCTTTTGTTTTGGTGACGGTTGCGCCCAATGCCTCGCCCACTCCGACTCCCTTCCAGCCGATCCCCTGGACGCCGACTGGCGCCGTTCAATCCCAGCCGGTCATGGATCCCGTTAACCCAACCGTGACCCTCCCCGCGCCGACGGAGACCGCGGTCCCCACCATCGATCCGAATATTCTCATCAACACCGTCGTGCCGTTTTCGACCATCGGCCCCTCCGGGACCGGCAGCCAGGTCCTCAACAACGGGCAGGAGACGGTCAACTTTCTGCTGATCGGCTCGGACCGGCGACCCGGCGGCTCCTTCCGCACCGATACCCTGGTCATCGCTATCCTGCGTCCGAACGAGGGCCAGGTCTCGCTGATCTCGATCCCGCGTGACTTGTGGGTATCGATCCCCGGCTGGGAAAACCAGCGCATCAACACGGCGTATCAGCACGGGATTTCCGTGGGCTACCCCGGCGGCGGCGCGGGCTTGTTGAAGGAGACGATCCTCTACAACCTCGGCGTCCGCATCGACCACACCGCCCTGGTCGAGTTCGATGGGTTCCGGCAAATTGTCGATACGCTGGGCGGCGTGGATGTGCCGGTCGCCTGCCCATACACGGACTGGCGCCTGATCGATCCCAGCTTCAACCCGGAAAACGAAAACAACTGGCACCTCTACACCACCGGTCCCGGCGTCATCCACATGGATGGGGATCTCGCCCTGTGGTACGCGCGCTCGCGCCAGAAATCGAGTGACTTCGACCGCGGGCGCCGCCAGCAGGAGGTGCTGCGCGCCCTGTTCGTGCAAGCCCTGCAAACGGGGACGCTCACGCGCATCCCTGAGCTGTACAACAACCTCAGCAGCAGCGTCGAAACGGACCTGGGGCTTGGTGACCTTTTGCAATTGGCGGTCTACGCGCCGAAGATGACGAACGCCGACATCCGCAGCTACTACATCCGCCCGCCCTATGTCAGTTCGTGGATCACCGAAGGCGGCGCGTATGTTTTGCTCCCCAATGAAGCAGCCCTCCAGGGGATGTTGACGGAGGCGCTCTCCCCCTCGACGCAGATCGTCCAGCGGCAAACAATCGTCATTGACGTGATGAACGGGACCTCCATCCCCGGCTATGAGACCCTGGCATCGACGCGTCTCAACTACGCGGGCTACGAGACGCACATCATCCCCTCGGACCGGCAGGACTACGCCTACTCCGTGCTGATCGACAAGACGCCCGCCCAGGACCGCGCCCAGAGTGGTCCGATCCTGAACGTGATGGGCATGCCCCCGGTCAGCCTGATCCCCGCGCCCTCACCCCAACCCTCTCCCTCGGGAGAGGGAGCCAGCACATCTCATTATCTCCTGATCCTGGGATACGATTATCAGCCCTGTTTCAGCCCTGAGAAGCTGGGACAGTGAATGGGGTATACTTTAACCATGCAAGGAAAACGTGAAATCCAAAAGGTTGTGACGAAAGTAAAACGAAACAGCCGGAAAACCGACTCTGCCTACTGGAGGCAGCAGCCTTATATCACGCGGCTGGCTGCACTGGAGGAAATTCGACAGGAATATCATCGCTGGAGGTACGGTGCTGAACCAGGATTTCAAAGAGTTTATAAAATCGTTAAACGATAATCATGTCCGCTATCTGGTTGTGGGGGGATATGCCGTTGCCTTGCATGGGTATCCACGCTACACCAAAGACATGGATGTTTGGGTGGAGATGACCCGCGAGAACGCCGCCAGGATCGTAAAAGCGCTCGATCAATTTGGGTTTGGTTCATTGAATTTGAAGGAAACCGATTTCACCGAGCCTGATCAGATTATTCAACTAGGCTATCCCCCCAGACGAATCGACATCCTGACGACCCTGCCCGGAGTGGAATTTTCAGAGTGTTATCCTTTGCACACAACCGTGGACATGGAAGGTGTTCCCGTCAATTTCATCGATCTTGAACACCTCAAGAAGAACAAAAAGGCAACGGGCAGGCACCAGGATTTGGCGGACCTGGAAAACCTGGAGTAATGTCTCTCCCTTTTTTATAGCCAGACTGCCTAAATCGAGAAGCCGGAGCACAAAACTCCGGCTTCTTTTTGTTTCAGATCTCAGTCCATTCGACGCAGCTTGAGACGTGTGCCCTGCAGGGCAGACCATGCGCCAGCGAGAGATTGACAGGAAATTCGGTCATTTTTGCTCAAAACTTGACATTTCACCCGCCGCGCAGGGCACGTGCAGGCTCGCGCATCGACTGTGCAGCCATGCACATTGACTGTGCAGCCATGCACATTGAGTTTACACGCTTGCACATTGACTTTACACGCTCGTAATTCGATCTTACAGCCATGTAATTGGCATTTGCATGCAAAAAACTGGCGCAGGTCATGCCCCACAGGGGTGCTCCCGGAAGAGCATCGGGACGACGTTCGCGAAGACCATGCGCCAGCAAAGATACGGACGATTATTTCATCCACGGGATATCCCATAAACGTCCAATGATCGACTGTATCTCGCTGTCATCGTTAAGGCGCTTCATCAGCGCGCTATAGTACTTCGTCTCCTTCCCACTTGGCTGTAGTTGGAGAAAGATACCATGGTTTCATGCCTCAACTTACACAATTCCATCGCACGAAACTTTGCGCTGTAATACTAGCAAGAAATGCAAAAACTATAGAGCACCTCTGATTACCTTACAGAATGAGTAAAAAGGCTACTGCCCACCAAATGCGGCATAAT
>JAFGCG010000030.1 GCA_016932715.1 Anaerolineales bacterium | reverse complement strand
GCACAGATTTACGCAGATTTTTTCTTACTTTCTCAAGCCTTTGTGTTCCTTCGTGTCCTTCGTGGTGAATATTAAAACACTCTCTAACAGGTTTCCACAGAACCTCCCCGCACTGGCGTCGCGGTGAAACACTTCGACACGCCCTGGCGGGCAGTCAATGCGCCGCCTGTCAGGCTGGGAACATAGTTGTAGATCAGCGGGTTAGCCAGCATGGTGCATCTGCCGCGCATCCGGAAAAGCTAAAAGCAACATCACTGCAACATGGAACGCAAAACCTTCCAAATCCACACTTCGAGGCGAGGACCGAATCGAGCATCACGAGACACAAAGTCTTTCAAAAAGCATTCGACTTTTTCACGGGTCGGTCTCGGCAAGATTTGCACCTGTCTTCCGGGAACCCTGAAATCCGTATCATCGTAGAAAGGATCAGTTTCATGAAAGTCAAGTTCCCCTTGTTTTCGCTCGTGATCGTCGCCCTGTTCCTCTCCGCCTGCGCGGGACAGCAGAACACGGATACGAACGTTGCCGTGTCCGTCGCGTTGACCCAGACAGCTGCCGCCCTGACCGCTGCGCCGCAGGGAGCCGCGCCGACTCAGCCTGATCTTCAGCCTGCAGCGACGACGGCTCCCCAGCCGCCAGCCGCCGATGCCGTCCGGATCGAATTCCAGCCCAATACCACCTCATGGTATACCAATGGTGATCTGGCAGCCGGCGCCTCCGCGCACTCTGTGCTGACAGCTTTGCGAGGACAGCAGATGACGCTTTGGTTGACGACGGAACCCGCCTCGGATCCGGTTACTCCGTACGCCACACTCGTCGTCACCGGCGCGGATGGACAGGTGTTCACGACCGGTCCCGGCATCTACTGGAGCGGTGTCCTGCCCGTCAGCCAGGATTACTTTATCGAGATCCGCTCGCTCGCACAACAGGACATCACCTACCAGATCGTGATCGATATCCCCGCGACAGTGATCGATCCCGCGCTGGGAGCAATGTACGAGCCAATCCCGGCGTCGCTCTGCCAGGACCTTCAGGCAACCGCTTCCCAGGCACTGGGTGTGGAGTTCCTTTCACAAACCCCGGCGCCTTTCCTCGATATCTTCGCCGGTGAAGCCGGGCAGGGCTGCCACATCGGGGCAAGCGGAAACGGCACGCAGTTCGACAATCCATATGAGGTCATGACGGCGCTGTTCAACTCTGTGGGATTGGGCTGGACGCAACAGCCCAGGTATCAGGCTGACGGTCCCACCGGTTCCGTCACCGGGCTGACGCGCGACATGGCTCTGATGCTGATCTCTGCCGGATGGGAGCCCGCTCCTGGCGTGCAATGCCCTGCCGACCAGCCGATCTCGAACTGCAATCTGACGCCGGAGCAAAAGATCTACACCATCGACATCAATGTTGCACAGTATCGCGCCACCTTCTCGCTGGACGGACACTGGGAGGATGCCGCCACCGCCTTCAGCCTGGACCTGTATCAGGACTGGAAGACCATCTACGGCCGCCACACCACCGTCGCCCAGGGCGGGAACAAGATCGACTCGCTGGAGGTTTCCATCAACGGCAGCCTCCAGGGTAAAGTCGCCACGGTTCAGTTCCAGAGTTCCTTTACACCCGACACCGGCACAGCCCAGATCACATACGTGGATGTCAGCACCATCCTGTGGAAGATCATCGACCCGCCTGATGGTGAGTATTACCTGCCCGCCGAAGCAACTTTGATACGCAAGTAAATATTACAAAGCGACGCCCCTCTCTCCAGCTTTCAAGACTCGCTGCCAACAAAGTAATTCAAAAAACTGTGGCTGAATTCTTACTTAACTGATGTTACGCATTCCCTGATACAAATGCCAGGGGAGAGCAGGAAGAAAACTCTTTAAAATCTTTACCGTCCCGCAACCCCATGCTCACGTCACGAACGGTGTAAACTCCATGTTCTCTATGGTAAAAGAATTCTAGTTGGAGAGTGGTATCATCACCCTATGACCACAGCCACGGCCCAAGCGCATCCCAATATCGCCTTCATCAAGTACTGGGGCAATCGCGATGACACCTTGCGTATTCCCTCCAATGGTTCCATCTCCATGAACCTGGAGGGGCTGTCCACGCGCACCACGGTCAGCTTTCAGCCTTCCCTGCCGTTCGATGAACTGATCATCAACGGACACGAAGTGGGCGGCGCGGGGCGGGATCGCATCTCGTACATTCTCGACATCATTCGCGGCATGGCAAACATCCATGAGCGCGCCGAGGTGATCAGCGAGAACAACTTCCCCTCCGGTACCGGGATCGCCTCCTCCGCCTCGGCGTTCGCGGCGCTGGCACTGGCAGGCAGCAAAGCCGCGGGATTGAGCCTGAGCGAACGGGAACTCTCGCGGCTGGCACGGCGCGGCTCCGGCTCCGCTTCGAGATCAATTCCAGGCGGATTCGTGGAATGGCAGGCAGGGGCAAGCGACGAGGACTCGTTCGCCTTTTCGATTGCCGAACCCGGTCATTGGGACCTGGTGGATTGCGTTGCTATCGTCAGTACAATACACAAGAAGACCGGTTCCACCGAAGGACATGCCATTACAGAGACAAGTCCGCTGCAAGCCGCGCGCCTGGCAGACGCGCCTCGCAGGCTGGAAATCTGTCGCCGCGCGATCCTCGAACGTGACTTCAATATATTTACATCCATCGTCGAACTCGACTCCGACATGATGCATGCAGCCATGATGACTTCCACGCCCGCGTTGCATTATTGGAAACCCGCCTCGCTCGAAGTCATGAATTCCGTGCGCCAATGGCGGTCCGAGGGAAGCCAGGTCTGCTACACCATGGATGCCGGACCGAACATGCATGTCATTTGCCATGAGATGGAAGCTCAACTCATCGAGCAGAGATTGCGCGCGCTCAGGGGAGTGCAGGACGTCCTGGTTGCGCGGCCCGGCGGTCCTGCGAAGATCGTAAACGGAAAGTAAAAGATATATGTCATGCTGAGCAAAGCGAAGCATCCCGCCGCAAAGCGGCGGAGACTCTTCGGTCGTGGCGCCAAGCGCCACTCCCTCAGAGTGACATAGTTATAATGGATTGGAAAGTGGTTCGCGGGGGACAGAACGAAGGTCGATTTCGATGGCGGAAAGCAGCAATTGAATGCTGAGCAGGACCGAGAGAGTCGGGATCATCACCGTCCCGGTCGGCGCGGGGATCCCCAGGCTGGCATAGTAAATCCACTTGGAAATACCAAAGATCAACCCGAAGATCAGGAGAGGCAAACCTGTCAGAAGGTAGATGCTCCCCATCGAAAAATCATGGATGAAGTTTTTCAGCACGAGCCGGCGAACAAAGGTCACGAGGAGTTTCGGCGGGAATTCGAATAGGATGCGAGAGATCAACAAGTTCGACACTTCATTTTGGTAGCGCGCCGGCATCGGCACATCCCTGACCACCGCGCCGATCAAATAGAGATTGGCGAGCATGGACGTCTCGAAATAATACGAGCGATCGACCTGCTCCAGGGGCAATTGAGCCAGCACTTCCGAGCGGATCGCAACGAATCCGTTTGTGGGATCGAACATATTCCAGTAACCGGTCGCGGCTTTGGAGAGAAATCCCAGCCCCATGTTGCCGATGCGCCGGATCAGCGGCATCTTTTGCAGCGATTTAAAATCGCGGAAGCGATTCCCTTTGCTGTAATCGGCGCGCGCCTCGACCAGCGGCTGCAGCAAGTCCGGCAGGCGCTCCAGATCCATTTGACCGTCGCCATCGATCTTGACCACGATCTGCGCGCCCAGCCCGAGCGCCGTTCGGTAGCCTGTGACCATCGCGCCGCCCACGCCCTGGTTCGACGGATGACGGATCAGGAGGAGGCGCTCGTCCTGTTTAGCGGAGGCAGTCACAAGGTCGGCAGTGGCATCGGGCGACCCGTCATCCACCACAATGATGTGTTTGATATAGGCTGGCACTGCCCGCAGAACGGATTGGATTTCCCTTTCCACGCGGTAACAGGGAATCACTGCGGCAATACAATATTTATGCAAATCAGGTTCGATCATTCCACGGAGATAATAAATTGATAGTGCGGCTGGCCCCCCTCCTGCACTTCCACTTCCTGCGCCGAATACCGGCTCCGGATGGCATCCGCAACGCGGTTGGCGTCCGCGTGCGTCATATCCTGGCCATAAAAGAGGGTGATCAATTCATGCTCTTCTGCCCTGGCTTTTTCGAGCAACTCCAAACAACCGGCCTCCACCGAGCTGGCGGAGGCAACCAATTTGCCATCGAGCAGGCCGATCACTTGCCCGCTCTCCACTTTGACGCCGTCGATCTCCACGGAGCGGGTCGCCGTGGTGATTTCGCCCGTGCGCACATGTTCCAGGGCTTTGGTCATCTTCTCGGCAACGGAAGCAAGTTCCCCATCGGGATGGAGCAGGAGCATGGCAGAGAGTCCCTGCGGGATGGTCCTGCTCGGCACAACTGCCACCTGTTTGACGGTTACATCCTTTGCCTGATTCGCCGCCATGACAATATTCTTATTGTTTGGAAGAATGATGATCTTATCGGTTGGAAGATTCTCGAAGGAGTTCAAAATGTCCTGCGTGGACGGATTCATGGTCTGTCCGCCTTCCACCACTGCCGCCACACCCAGGCTGGCAAAGATGCGGCTCAACCCCGCGCCCGGTGAAACCGCGACGACCGCGATCTGGCCAGGCTCGACTTTTGCGAAGGAGACCCGACCGGCTTTGCCCTGCTGGATATCGTCCATCTGCGCCAGCAGATTCTCCATGGCAACTTTCGTGATCGTGCCGATCCCCATGATGTAATCGATCGGTTCGTAACGCTTCTCGAGCGGGACATGGATGTGCATGCGGTACATCCCCTCCCCTTCGCCAACCTGAATGGACGTCCCGATTTGTTCCAGCCGCCCATAAAAGCGCTGCAAGTCAAAACCATTCGCAGGCAAAAAATCCACGACGACTTCGTAGTCCTGGCCCTCTTCCACGACTTCCAGCGCGTCCTGCATTTGCATGCTGGAGATCGGCTGGACCGTCATCGTGGGCGTTTCCAGGGACTCGCCATACACGTGCCGCAGCATCCCTTCCAGGATAAAGAATAAACCCTTGCCGCCTGAATCGACCACGCCAGCCTGTTTGAGGACCGGCAGCAGATCGGGAGTCTTTTGGACAGCCTGGTCCGCGGCCCTGACGGCAATCTCCAGCAGCTCGATCGGGTCCTGCGTGGACCGGAGGGCGGCTTCCGTTGCCAGGGCGATTTCCTTGGCAACAGTCAGGATCGTCCCCTCCACCGGGCGGACAACGCCCTTGTAGGCTGTGTCGCGCGCTTCGCCAAATGCCTTGACGACTGTGGCTCCATCCAGAATTTCCCTGCCGTGGACACCGCGCGCAAAGCCGCGCCACAACTGCGAAAGGATCACCCCCGAATTTCCGCGCGCCCCCATCAAGGCGCCCTTCGACACCGCACTCGCCATGTCGCTGAGGTTCTGGTACCCCAGATCCTTGATCTCATTCCAGGCTGATTGCATGGTCAGGACCATGTTCGTACCCGTATCCCCATCCGGGACAGGGAAGACATTCAACGCGTTCACGGTCTGTTGATTGGTACGAAGCCAGGTGAGTCCCGCTTCCACGAGACGCTTCAGTGACTGACCATTGATCGGTTGCTTACGGAATTTCTCAACACGTGCGGTATCTACTGCCATGACACTTCTGCTCCTAGTCGAGATCGCTTACGCGCAGCCCTGCTACGTGAACATTCACGGTATTGACTTTCAATCCCAATGCTTTCTCCACATGGAAGCGGACAGTGTTCGCCACGCTCTCAGCCACCGAGTTGATCCGTGTCCCGTATTCCACAATGATATGGATTTCGATATCGATATCCTCACCATTGTAGCGGACGGACACACCGCGCGAAGGCTCACGGGTGATCGTCTTGACGAGGCCGTCTGCGAGGTTCTTTGGCGCCAGTCCTACCACGCCATACGATTCCAGTGTGGCGTGATACGCAATCGTCGCCACTGCGTTCGGGGAGATGTGGATCCCGCCCAGAGATGTCGTTTCTTCGCCCATGGTTTCCTCTCGTATTGATTCTACCGCTTGTCGGCTAAATTACTAAACTTCGTAGTGCCACTTACAGGTTCGAATCAAATCTTTCGTTTAGTTCATTCTGCGGTACTTTGTAACATCTTACCTTGAGGAAGGCTGCGATGTATGGTAAAATGCCGTGCCTTCTCGAAGATGCCGCACAGCGGCAAAAAGGGGCAATTGTACTTGTACCACTCGGAATTATAGCAAGAAAGGATGCTGCAAGAAAATGGCTAAGTGCGCAAACTGTGGTAAATCAACCACCTTCGGTCATAATCGCTCGTTCTCCCAGCGTGCAACCAACCGCACGTACAAACCAAACCTGCAAAAGACACTCGTGATGGAGAAGGGTCGCCCGGTACACAAAGTGTTGTGCGCCAAGTGCATCAAGACCCTGAGTAAGACCAAAGCGTAGATTTACAGTCACACAACAAAGATCACGATCCCAAAACGGGTCGTGATTTTTGTTTTAAAGCAGATCACGCAAGGACTCGACTCCGGCCGCCGCGCCTGCGGGGTGCCTGAAGATGGCCGTCGCCGCGACGAAGGCGGTCGCGCCGGCTGCTTTCATTTTGGGCAGCGTCTCCACGTCGATCCCGCCGTCCACCTCCAGCCAGGCAGAGGACCGCAATGCATCCAGTTTCCTGCGGATCTCTGACACTTTCCCAATCGTTTCCGGAATAAATTCCTGCCCGGAATAACCGGGATTCACGCTCAACACCAGCACCAGGTCGGCTTCCGGCAGGACAGCCTGGATCGCGCCGACGGGGGTCTCAGGATTCAGCACCACGCCTGCCCGGCATCCCAGGGCTTTGATCTGTTTCAGCGTTCCCGACAAATCCGGACAGGTTTCGATGTGGACCGTCAATCCGCTGGCGCCCGCTTCTGCAAACGCCTCGAGATAACGCTCGGGCTTTTCGATCATCAAATGGACATCCAGCGGGAGCTGCGTAATGCGCCGGCAGGTTTCCACGATAAACGGTCCCATCGTGATGTTGGGAACGAAATGGCCATCCATCACATCCACGTGGATCCAGTCTGCGCCGGCCGCTTCAACGGCTGCAATCTCTTCGCCGAGACGCGCAAAATCTGCGGAGAGGATGGAAGTGGAAATAATATATCTATTCATTAACGGTTGAGTTGGAAAGCAATATAAATCCAGAATGGAACCAATCCACCCACAGCAATGAGAGCCAACAAGCCCAGGACAACCGATACCCAGTCGATCGCAGGCAGGGAAAGCTCCGGGAGAGACAGGGTCGTTTCAGGCGGGTTCGAGACGGGCGCGGCGGGAGCATGCGTAGGCTCCGTTTGCGGCTCCGGTCCCTGATACGCGGCAGCCTCCGGCGTCAGACTCAGCGACGGAGCGGAGGGCGCAGCGTCACGTTGAGTCCCAAAACGGAGCAGGACGCGTCCCAGCTGATCCGCCGTGCGGTAACGCGCTGAAGGTTCCTTCGAAAGGACCTTCAGGACAATCTCTTCCAAAGCAGAGGGGATATCAGGAATGTATTCGTTTGGCGGGACGGGGGATGCCTGCAAATGCAAGCGGGCAAGTTCCTCGCTCGTGGGAGCATTATAAGGAAGCGCGCCGGTCAGCACTTCGTAGAGAACGATGCCAAGCGAGTAGACATCTGAAGCGGGCGAGGGAGCTTCGCCAGCCGCCTGTTCGGGCGAGAAGTATTGCGGAGAGCCCCAGACCACATCCGCCTTTTCATCCGGCATGATGGTGGAGAGGGCGCGCGCGATCCCAAAGTCTGTGACCTTGAGGCGGGCATCCGGCGTGACGATCATGTTATGCGGCTTGACATCACAGTGGACGAGTCCGGCGCGGTGAGCGTAACCGATTCCCGCGCAAGCCTGCACCATCAGCGGGATGGCTTCTTCCACCGCAAAGCGCCCGCGCTGGCGCAGGAGAGTCTTCAGGTCCTTGCCGGGGATGTACTCCATGACGATGAAGAGCTGGCCGTGGTCGAAGCCGAAATCGTGGACGGTAACAATATTGGGATGAGAAAGATTTGCCGCGGCGCGTGCTTCCTGACGAAAGCGCCGCTGGAAAGCCATGTCATTCGAATAATGCTCATGCAGAATCTTGATCGCCACCGACCGTTCCAGCATCAGGTCGCGGGCGCGGAACACATCGGACATGCCGCCCGAACCGAGTTGTTCCAGCAGTTGGTAACGATTGTTAAGTAATGTCCCTTCGTTCATCGCGAAAAGATTATACCAGCCCCCTCCGCCGCTACGCGGCACTCTATTCTGTCAGATGTAGGGGCGACCCGCCCGGCAGGGGCAAATTGCTCGATGATTCTGACGGGTCGCCCTTACGGTGCGTAACATGAATGTTTAACTAAAAAATGGATAACGTATTTGGGGGAGGCTGGGAGGGGGCCTCAGGTATAATCCCTGCCATGCGCAGCGCCGTTATCGTCTACAACCCGACCGCGGGCCGTTTTTCGACCAAGCCATTCATCAAATCCGTCGTGAACGAACTGAAATCCATGGGCTGGCAGGCGGAGGCAGCCGAGACGCAAAGCGGCGAACACACCATCGAACTGGCGAAACAGGCTGCGAGGGAGAAAAAGGATGCGGTCTTCGCAGTCGGCGGGGATGGGACGATCGGCAATGTCGTCAATGGCTTGGTCGGCTCGGAAACGGCTCTGGGCGTCCTGCCCGCGGGCACTGCAAACGTCTGGAGCATGGAACTGGGTCTGCGCCCGTTCACCTGGACTCGTCCGTGGGTACTGCGAAAGAACGCCGCCATCCTGGCAAATGCGCCCACTCATCGAGTGGATGTGGGGTTGTGCAACCGGGTCTCTTTTGTGATGTGGGCTGGGATCGGCCTGGACGCCATGGCGATCCAGGCGCTCGAGCCGCGCGTCCGCATCGACAAATTTTTCGCCGCGCCCGAATACACGGTCAGCGCGATCTGGAATGCGGCGCAGTGGAGCGGCTTGAACCTGCGCCTGTGGGCAGATGAGCACGAAGTGGAGGGCCGCTTTATCCTTGCCGTGGCGACCAACATCCGCCATTACATGGGTGGGCTTTCGAACCTTTCGCCAGATGCCTATCTTGATGACGGCTTGCTCGACCTGTGGCTGTTCAGCGGCAGCAATCTCGGCGACGTCTTGCGGCATGCCTATGACCTGTGGCGCGGCAGTCACGTCAATTCGGATACGACGCGCCGCATCACCTTCCGCAACCTGCGTGTGGAAGCCGATGCCCCCTATTGGATCCAGACGGATGGCGAGGCACGCGGCTCGGCAAAAGTGGCGCAGATCAGCGTGCAAACCCACGCGTTGAAATTGCTCGTGCCGCCTGCCGGCATGGATCTGCTCAAAAATTCATCCTCGCAGGGAATTAAATGAACGTTCGTCAATTCATCAACAAGTGGATGATCCTCGGCGCCCTCGCCGTTGCGGGACTTCTGATCGTGATCACAGCCCTCGCCATTGGATTGACCTCCTCGCCGCAGACCCCCGGCATCGGGTTTGTCCCCGCGGACCTGACCGTGATCCCCGCCCCGACCGGCACATCCAGCGCGCCGCCCACACCGACTACGGATCCGTTCGCCTCGCCAACGCCTCCGGCCGGAGTCGCGATCGGCAACTATGTGCAGATCAGCGGCACCGAGGGGCAGGGCCTCCGCATTCGCGCCGAACCCGGCCTGGATGGCGCTTTCCAGTTTCTTGCCTTTGACGCCGAAGTATTCCTGGTCCAGGATGGTCCGCGTGACGTGGACGGCTATACCTGGTGGTATCTGGTCGCGCCGTATGATGAGACGCGCGTCGGCTGGGCGGCGGCCGACTTTTTGACGTATATTCCAGCACCATGACCTCACCCCCGGCCCCTCTCCTTGCAGGAGAGGGGAGAAAGTTGAATATGAACGAAAAACCAACCGGTATTACTGCCAATAAGAAGACCAGGGAATTTACGATCACATGGAGCGACGATCACACGAGCGTCTATCCATTTGAGTTGCTGCGCGCCGCCTGTCCGTGTGCCTCCTGCCGCGGCGGGCACGAGAAGATGAGTTCCGAACCGGATGCAGAAGTATTCGACATCCGGCTGGGGGATACGCCGTCCACGCGCATCAGCAATGTCGTCGCGGTGGGATCCTATGCCCTGACCATTGTCTGGGAGGATGGGCATGATTATGGGATCTATAACTGGCATTACCTGCGGGCTTTGTGTCCCTGCCCGGAGGATCGGGCGAAATATGGAAAAGAATAAAGTTTAATTGTAATAGGTTTATTGAATAAGTATGAAGCATGTCTATGTTTTTGGAGCTGGCGCATCTGCGGCCTCTGCGAATACCCCGCTTGGAAGTGAATTAGTTTGGAACTATCCTTCCAATTGTGGGCAGGTACCTCCAATCAATAATGGTGTGCCAGATCTTAGCGAGGAGAACGAGAGTTTTAAGAACTTTTCAAGTTTCCTTAAGCTTGTAACGACTATTTACCCTGAGTTGAATTCCTTACCACAAAATTGGGATAACAGAGGGATGTGGGTATTCATACCCCAGGTCGAAAAGAAACACTATGTAGATGAAATGCTTGAGATATTACATCTGAAAAGAAATAACCAAGGTGTTGAGCTTGTAAGAAAACTGATTTTTGAACATTTGGTAGAGTCAAGCATAGGAAACCCAAACCAGTTATATAAAAAATTCATTTCAGAAGTTCTGAAGAATTCCCAACAACAAATCTCTATAATTTCATTCAATTTCGACTTTCTTTTGCATGAGGATTTTGAGAAGGATGTTTATTTCGACTATTTGTTAGAATTTAATTGGATTGATGACAACCGTCAGAGGACCTATGCAAAAAACCAACCTTTTAATCTTATTAAACCCAATGGCTCCCTCGATTGGGGAATCTGTCCATCATGCAACCGCCTTTACCTTTATTTTCACCATATGTTCAAGAATTTCTATGATAATAAAAGATGCTCAGATTGTGGAAGTCAAATCCAGCCTTTTATCATCATTCCACATGAAAGATATGGGAACATAATTGAGCCGCTTTGGCTTTCAGCCGCGAACGACCTAAAGGTGGCAGACAAAGTCATAATAATTGGCTATTCATTTCCAGATTATGATAAAAGGGTATCAAATTTTTTTGCAAAGTCACTAAATTCTTACGCAAAATTAGAAATTGTCAATTATTGTGAACATGAAAAAGATAAAGCCAGAGAGAAAAATACTATTCTCGCCAAATACAATCGAATATTTCCGGGGCTTAGATCGGAAATTGATATCCACTTAGATGGATTTGAAGGTTACCTAAACAGATATGTTGATGGTAATGCTTATGAAAGAGGCGGCTGATCTCTCAGCCGCCTTTTCATTTACGGTGTTGGGGTTTTTGTTGGCGTTCTTGTAGGGGTGCGCGAAGGCGAAGGCGTAACCGTAGCAGTTGGCGTCTTTGTGGAGGTGGGCGTCTTCGAAGGAATCAACGTCTTTGTGGGAATGAGTGTCTTCGAAGGGATCGGAGTCCTTGTCGGTGTTACTTTCTTTGTCGGGGTCCGGGTGGGCGAAGGTGTAATCGTAGGAGTCGCGGTGGCAAGCTTCGCCAGACGCTGTTCTGCCTCGAGACGCATTTCCTCGGTCATTGCACTTTTGGGCAAGTCCAGGAGCAGGGTCCAATGTTTGGCGGCGTTATCGGGCTCCTCGCGCGCCTCATACACCTGGGCGCTCCAGTAATACGCGATGGCTTTCTGCTGATCGGTTTCAGCAAGCGATTTCATCTTATCGATGACCAGCAGCGCGCTTCCATTCCTGCCCTGCAGCAGGTGCATGCGGACCACAGCAACGTTGACCTCGAACGAATCGGGATAGAACAGCAGGACAGTATCGACATCATCTTCTGCCAGTTCCCCCCGGCCAAGTTCGACATTCGATAAGAAACGATACAAATAAGGCTCGCGCTGATTGCGATCGCGCGCGATCAGCCTGTTCATATCATCGACCGTCTTTTCGTAGTCCTTCTTGCCGAAATGCATCTTGCCCAGCAGCATATAGACGGAGGTGTCCTCGGGCCTGTATTTGAGATAGATATCCAAAACCCTGACGGCTTCCTCTTCCTCCCCCTGGGCTGCGTAAATTTGTCCGAGCAGCAGATAGGTTGGCAGGTAGGTTACGTCCAGTTCATTGGAGCGTTTGGCAGCAACGAGCGCAAGTTCCAGGTCACCTTCCCTGACGCGCGTCTGCGCGAGATAGTAAAACACCAGCGGCGAATTGGGCAGGCGGCGGTCCGCCTCGCCCAGATCACTCAGAGCGCCCGGGATATCGTTGTCGCGCGTTCTCACCATAGCGCGTACGAGATATGCTTCCCCAAAGTTCGGATCGAGTCGGATCGCTTCATCCAGGAAGGACAGGACATCAGCATTCGGGTCCATCATGAGTCTGGCGCGCGCCAAACCAACATAGGCCGGACCGAAGCTCGGATTGATCTGCAGGGCACGCTGGTAGGCATCGATGGCGCTGCCGGGATTGCCCTTGAAACGATAGGCTTCGCCGATGTAGTACCAGGCATCCGCTGCCTCCGGCTCCACCCGGATCACTTCCTGCCAGCCTTTGATCGCCGCATCCCAATCGCCTTTTTCGGAGGCGATCTTCACCGAACGATAGATGTCTGATGACATCGGACCGCGCGGCGTATTGACATACAAAGGCGTGGGTGTGTAAGGTTTCTCGAGCAGCTCGGAAAGCGGAGCCGCCGTACCCACGACCGCAGGCTGGCCCGTTGCGTTGAGGGCGGTGGGTGTCAGGGTATACGTGGGAGAGGGTCCTGGCGTGATTGTAGGCGGACCCGCCACCTGGTTGGTGAGCACCTGGTTGAACACGAATATAATCGCGCCCACCAGGACCGCGCCAAGCGCAGCAAACCCACCCAAGCGGGCAACAGGACTGGCTTTGACCGCCGCCCAGCCTTTCGGCTTGGGTTTCTCGTGCTCGAGCAGGAGCTTTTCCTCCCAGGCGCGCGGCCGGTTGATCGGGAAAGGCTGGATGGTTTCATCGGGAGGCAGCGCCCCATGCAGGATCAAGCCGCGTTTGGCGGCCGCATTTTCAGGGTCCAGCTTGAACGCCGTTTGCAGACAGTAGATCCGCTCTTTGACGTTGTCCACTGTGGAGCTCATCCACACCCAATAGGTTGCATTGTTCTGGTCGGTCTTAAGCAGCTCCGTGAGCAATTCACGCGCACGGCTCTTATTCCCCGCACGCAGGGCTTCGATTGCTTCCTGGAAGAGTGCGTCGTTGTCAGCCATATCCTGATTTTACCCTACTCGTGAAATTCCTCCACTTTGTACGTCAGCACCTCCAGGCGTTTCCTGCGCCACATGCCGGGCTGCGCTCCCATTTTGTAACAAAGATTGTCGAGGAATTCCACAGGATCGGATATCTTCTCCCAGACCTGCGGCAGGAATGTCGCCCGGCGGGAGGGACCGTCGCGCAGGACGACACCGTCCACGTGCGGGCAGAGCTTCGCCAGCAGGTCGTTGGCATCCTTATATTCCAGCGGGACCGGGCGCGTCAGCCGCGAGACCTCGATCCGGATCCCGTTTAATTCGGCTGCCTCCACCGGAGGGAAGCGCGGGTCGTGGAGCGCTGCCGCGAGCGCGTGTGCGCGCACATCCTCCGCCAGCGACTGGTACGGCTCCAGCGAGCCAATGCAGCCGCGCAACTGCCCGCGCACGGTCAGAGTGACAAAGGATGAACCTTCTTCCCGTAAATTCGGTGTCAGCTGGGTTTCATCGAGAGGAGGCAGTGCCTGGCCTCTGACCCCGTGTTCCATTGCCTCACGCGCCAGTCGGAGCAGATCTTTCTGTTCTGCGATGGTAAGTCTTTCCTGCATCATTGCCTCCGGACACCCTGTGAAGACAAGTCTATCACCATCTCATTAGAGAGGAACTTTCTTTGGCGGCGAAACGTTATGTAGTCAATCTCCAATATTCCCGGTTGTGGTACACCAGGGGATCGCCTGCCCCTTCGCCCTGTGCGGCAATGACTTCCGCCACAAACAGGGTGTTCTCACCCACCGGCATGGAGTTCACCACATGGCAATGGAAATAAGCCAGCCCATTTTCGAACACGGGTATATCAGAAAAAAGCCTTTCGGTTTGGACGCCATCGAAACGGTCCGTGATGTTTGGCAGCTTCCCGGCAAAACGCACGGAAAGTTCCTGCTGTTCGGCGGCAAGGATGGTCACCGCGAACATCCCAGATTTTACAACCAGATCGTGCGTATGGGTTAATTGTTTCAATGTTACTGAAATTAATGGCGGCTCCAGCGAAATGGAGGTAAAGGAATTCACGGTCATGCCATATTGCTGGCCCTCGTGAACGGAAGTCACAATCGCCACCCCGGTCGTCCAGGCACGCATAGCCTGCCGAAGTTTTTCCGAATCAAGACTCATATTAACTTCTCCACAAAAATTCATCATAACGAGGAGCCCGGGGTGCGTCAAGTCAAAAATCATCAAGAACAGAATGCCCAAACTGCCAGGAATGACAACCCGGAACCCTGCTTCGCCCTTGCCTGTTCATGCCTTAAAAGGTACTATTTGGACATACAATATGGAAACTGCCTCTTCCAGCCCCGGGCGTCGAGCCCGTCCACTGCGCGCAGTACACACGGTACTGGGCATTGCCATCCTGCTGGCGACTCTCTTCACTGCCCTGCCCTCCCGCGGCCTCGTCGCCGGCGACTTCTACGAGCGCCTGAGCCTGATCCTCACCCCCCATGCTGTGGAAGGCGCACCGTTGAACGCGCAGCCGCAATTGCGCATTGGGATTGTCGCCGGGCATTCCGGCAACGACGCAGGCGCGGTCTGTCTGGATGGGAATGGCAACATCACCCTGACAGAAGCGGACCTGAACCTGAAAATTGCCGCGCTGGTTCAGGAGAAGCTTACCCAGGATGGCTACCAGGTTGATCTGCTGCGTGAGTACGATACCCGCCTGAACGGTTACCGTGCTCTTGCCATCGTCTCCATTCATAACGATTCCTGCGATTACATCAACGATCAAGCCACCGGTTTTAAAGTGGCGGCAGCGCTGAATACGAATGACCTCAATCGCGCCAACCGTCTCACCGCCTGCCTGATCGATCGCTACCGGCGCGTGACCGGATTGAATTTCCATGCGGGCAGCATCACCAGTGACATGCGCGAGTACCATTCCTTCCGCGAGATCGACCCGAGCACTGTGGCTGCGATCATCGAGACGGGCTTCCTTAACCTCGACCGTGAGCTGCTCACCAAACAGACCGACCGCATTGCACAGGGAGTGGTGGAAGGTATTTTGTGTTTCGCAAACAATGAAAATATCGAGCCGACTCCTGCTCCGAATATGACGCCATGAACGCTTCTCCTTCCAACGGGCGCCTGCGCCTCGTTTCGACAAAGCTCAACGCGAGCCTGCTGCTGATCTTCTTCTGCCTTGGTGCCGGACTCATCCTCTTCTTTTTTGCAGCCTCCCCAGCCAGCGCCTCCATCGGTTCCATATTTGGTCCGTCCCCCACAGCCACCCCGGTAAATCTGTGGGGATATGCAGATATTCCCAAGCCAACGCACACCCCTACGCCTGCACCGATCATTCTGCCCACCGACACGATCATCCCCCCGACGGAAACACCCGGTGCAATGGCGATGGAGATCATCGAAGACACACCTGTGCCTGCGCGCCCGGCCGTGGAAGCGGTGAATCCAGCCGTGCCTTCGTATGGCGGGTCAAAATACATTCTCGTGGATATTTCGGAACAGCATATGTATGTCTATGAAGGCGATGGGCTCATGTATAGTTTTGTCGCCTCCACCGGGATGAACAATGCCACGCGCGTAGGGATCTTCGCGGTGCAGAGCAAGATCCCCAATGCCTACGGCGCCACCTGGAACATCTGGATGCCGAACTGGCTCGGCATCTACTGGGCAGGCGGCCTGGAGAACGGCATCCATGCCCTGCCTATCCTGCCAAACGGCGCGACCTTGTGGGAAGGTTTCCTGGGCAGACCGGTTTCATATGGCTGTGTCGTTCTTGGCACCTATGAATCGAAAGTGTTATATGATTGGGCAGAGATCGGCACGCCGGTGGAAATACAATGGTAGTTGGTAGTTTGGTAGTTGATAGTTTGGTGGTTTCGCTTGCAGTTCATCCTGTTTTTGTAAGACGACTTTATCTTTATTATTGAAGGCAATGTATGAATAATCATTTCATCGAAGCTCGTGAGTTCGTCGGCAAAGCGCGCGAAGCCCTGCGCCGCGGGGACCGTCCGGCCGCGCGGCAGCTGGGAGAACAGGCTGCGCGGCGCGCCCCGAACATGGAGGATGCCTGGCTGATCCTGGCTGCCTCTGACCCGGACCCGCAGGAGGCGCTGGCGTATGCGCGCAAAGCACTGCAGCTTAACCCGCAGAGCGCGCGCGCCCGTCGAGGCGTGGAGTGGGCTTCGGGCCGGCTGGAACAGGCTCAGGCCCAGAAGGATCGCCGTCCCGCATCCCCAAGGATCGCGCCCAATCAAGCCGCGGGGATCACAAGCCTTCCAAAGAAACACGCCTATCAAACCGCGGTCGCACTCCCCCAGTTGAAATCGAATGGACCGAATTGGCTCCTTCCGGCACTGCTGGCTGGTGCAGGTTTTATGTTCGTTGGCTTTATCCTCTTCTTTGCATTGATCGCGCAGCACCCGGTGCTTGCCTCCCTGGCAGAAAACATCAGCCGGCCGCCGGCCGCCGCCCAGGAAAACCTTTGGGCGCCGGTCGAGGTCGCCAAACCGGAAGTGACCCCGATCGCGGAGAGTGCGTTCGCCGTCCAGGCTGAAGATACCGCGACGAGTGTCCCGGAGGCTGCACCGACAGCCACACCAACGGAGGTGCCGGCTGCTTCGGAAACACCCGCCCCCACGGACCTTCCAACCGAGGCGCCCACTGCTACGCCCGCCATCACCGAGACACCCGGCGCAATGGCAATGGAAATCGTTGCCGACACTGCCACGAGTGAATACGTCGCACCGACGTACTCTGCGCCAAAAGGACAGGTTGCCAGCGGCGGAAACGGCGCGCGCTGGATCGATGTGGATCTTTCCAATCAAATGGTCTATGCGTATGAAGGTGATGTGGTCGTCAACTCGTTTGTGGTTTCGACAGGCACATGGATGACCCCCACCGTGACAGGCAAGTACAAGATCTACGTCAAGATCCGTTCCGGCAGCATGCATGGTCCCGGCTATTTTCTTCCGGATGTCCCCTATATCATGTATTTCCACAAAGGCTACGGATTGCACGGCACATACTGGCACAATAATTTTGGAACACCGATGAGCCATGGCTGTGTCAATCTGCGGACCGATGAGGCCGGCTGGTTGTTCAACTGGGCCTCCGTTGGCACGGTGGTCAACGTGCATTATTGATTCCCTCACCCCTAACCCCTCGGGAGAGGGGACGAACTACGATGAGCAAGCCCATTCTTTCCCGGCGTGATTTTCTCAAATTAAGCAGATATGGCTTGATGGCGATATTCCTGCCCAATCTCGCCTTGCCGGAAGCAGATGAGTTTGCCAACCTGCAGGGGCGTATCATCGACCGAACCGTCTGGGCATATGACGAACCCGACCCCAAAGCAAAGCGCAAAAAACTGTATTGGCATGACCTGGTCGTTCCCATCACGAACACCGCCATCAGCGAGGATGAAACTGCCCACAACCGGGTCTGGTACCAACTGGAGGCGGGCGGCTATGCCTATTCGGGAGGCATCCAGCCGGTCCGCACGATTCTCAACGCGCCGCAGCAAATCCCGACCCGGGGCGCCCTGGGAGAGGTCAGCGTTCCATTCACCGATGCCTATCTCGAAGCGGATCTGAATGCAGACCTGGTTTATCGTTTGTACTACGAAACCGTCCATTGGGTCACGGGCGCGGTCAACGCGGTGGATGGAAGCACATGGTACCGCCTGCTGGATGACAAATTCGAGACATACTATTATGTCCTGGCGAAACACATCCGGCTCATTTCGAACGAGGAGCTGGCTCCGTTATCTCCAGATGTTCCCAGCGAGAGCAAGCACGTCGAAGTACGCCTGGATGACCAGTTGCTGTTGGCGTACGAGAAGGAAAAAACCGTCTTCGCAACGCGCATCTCCACAGGGGTGAAACGCCTGAGCGGCAACTATACAACGCCGGACGGAGATTTCCTCACCTTCCATAAACGTCCCACGCGCCACATGGCGGCCGGCGACATTGCCTCGAATGGCTTCGACTTGCCCGGCGTGCCCTGGGTGTTGTACATCACCAGGAGCGGCATCTCCTTTCACGGCACTTACTGGCACAATGATTATGGCCGGCCACACAGTCACGGCTGTCTCAACATGGCGCCGCAAGCCGCGAAGTGGCTCTACCGCTGGACCCTGCCCACCGTGCCGCCAGAGAAACAACTGGTTTATGGATATGTGGGAACGAGGGTGGAGATCAAAATATAAAGAAACAGCAAAAAGCGTCCCGAAGGTTGCAACGACATAATCATTCCTCCGGAGAAAACCTTCGGGACGTTCTGCCGGCAGCTGGAACATTTTCGTGAAAATCCAAGTATAAGAATAAAGTAACAGCCTTTCCAGACATACTTTTTCGCGGGTAAACTTATCTCATGCTCAATCCCCAGATCTCTCGACGTGAATTTCTCAGGCTTGCCGGGACTGGCTCGCTGGCGTTCGCTTTGCGTGACCTGCGCCTCGACCGCGCCCTGGCGGCTTCCGCAGTCAAACAGGGACGCATCACCCGGAGCGGCATCCCTCTTTATGACGCCCCGGCATTCACCGGCAATAAGATCCATTATTTCGGCGCAGATAAAGTGATTGAGATCACCGGGGTCGAAGAGAATGGCGAATCGGGCAATCCATTCAACAGCGTCTGGTATCAAGCCGATAACGGGTACACATATTCCGGCTGGATCCAGCCTGTGGAAACCAATTATCAAAAGCCCGTGTTCAGCATCCCCGAAAAGGGCCAGGTGGGAGAGATCACAGTCCCCTTCTGCGACACGAAGAAGGAACCCTATACCTATGCCGAGCGCGGCTACCGCATTTACTACGGCACTACGCATTGGGTGACAAAAGTGATCGTCCAGCGCGATGAAAAAAGTATCTGGTATCAGATCTATGATTTTCATCTCAAGCGAACTTATTACGTTCCTTCTCATGACATGCGGCTCCTCCCAAATGACGAGCTATCCACACTCTCGCCGGAAGTGCCCGATGAAGAGAAACTGGTTGTTGTCGATCTAAGCACGCAACTGGTAACCGCCTTCGAAGGGGAAAGGCTCGTCTTTTCACAGCGCTGCGCCAGCGGCGTGCGAGGCACCGACACTCCCAAAGGCGAATTCCGTACATATCATAAAGGTCCCTCGGTCCACATGACCAATGAGGGCGACGCGGCGGAGGACGAGGCCGTTTATAGTTTGCCCGGCGTGCCGTGGTGCGCATTCTTCACTGGCGCCGGGAACGCCTTCCATGGGACCTACTGGCACAACGATTACGGCCGGCCGCGCAGTCACGGCTGCGTGAACCTGCCGTCAGAGTCGGCAAAGTTCATTTATCGCTGGACCAGGCCCAACGTCCCGCCTGACGATGATTACGTCCACCTGCCAGGCGAAGGGACCAGAGTCCAGATCTTTTAAGTGGAGCAAGATGACATCTTGCTCTACACAATGGAGAATGCAGTGAATCCCATCTTTCAATTCCCGACCTATTTGCTCAAGCGCCAGGCGATCGCCCTGACGGGAAAGTTCCGGTTTTATGATCCGGCGGGCCAGCTGGTCATGTTCAGCGAACAGAAAATGTTTCGCCTGCGCGAGGACATCCGCGTGTTTTCGGATGAAAGCAAGTCGCAGGAAGTGTTGAGCATCAAGGCGCGCCAGATCATCGATTTCTCAGCCGCCTATGATGTGGTGGATAGCGCCTACAATCAAAAGGTCGGCGCGTTGCGGCGCCGGGGCTTGCAGTCCATCCTGCGCGATGAGTGGGAAGTGCTGGACGCCAGTGACAATGTCATCGGCAAGCTCTTCGAAGACAGCATGGGGTTGGCTTTGCTGCGCCGCTTCCTGGCTGGTTCCCTGCTGCCGCAAAACTACGACATGACTGTCGGCGAGACGCGCGTTGCTGACCTAAGACAGAACTTCAACCTTTTCCGCTACGAGCTGAACCTGGATTTCAGCATGGACAGCGCTCAGCGGCTTGACCGCCGCCTCGGCATCGCCGCAGGGATTTTGCTCGCAACGGTGGAAGGAAAGCAGAGTAGCTAATCTGTCGCGCTGAGCGGAGGGACAGCGCCCTCCTGTCTCGCAGACGAAGCGCATTTCAGCTGCGCTTATCTCCACTTCGTTCAGCGCGAGAAACAGGTGATATGCCTCGACAACCTCTCTTTGCCGGTCTTGTCCTGGATGAATTTGGTAATCTCGCCGAATCCGCTCTGGTGGGCGACGAGCCTTGCTATGTGGTGGATGACGCCGGTTTCCGGCGCCATATCCCGTCCGAGCAGGTGGACAGGCAGGTTCTCAACCATATGGCGGAAATGATGAAAGGCAGCGAGGATCTGCTCTCCGAGCACACAGCCAGGATGCTGGGGCAGGAGGACGTTTTCACCAAAGCCGCGATCGAGCAGCAGCTGAAAAATATCGACAAGCAGTTCGATCAGCTTTTGCAGGCTGGTCTGCCGGAGGACATGCGCGCCTATCTCGGCATGCTGGGATTCAAGATCATCATCAATGTACATGGAGAGGTAATCAAGGTCGAGCAGCCGGGAGTGAGCAGCAATGAGGGGGAGGGATAATCAATGTGCTGCTGGACACAGGCTGCTTATCGCGTATGGCGTATCGCGTATAGCTGATAGCAGGTTGCGATATGCGGTCAGCGGTAAGCGAACTGCGACAGGCAGGCGCAGCCCGTCGAAACCACCCGCGGGTACCGATTACTGCACTTGTCAAGTGCAGAGATAAATCCTTTGTGATCGAGTTCTACAGGAACTCCAAAAACAAAAT
>JAFGCG010000029.1 GCA_016932715.1 Anaerolineales bacterium | reverse complement strand
GACCAGTTCCTTCGCCAGGTCCAGCGCCTCTTTCTCCTCCATGTCCGCAATCGCTGTGATAAGTTTTTTTGACATATTGTGCTCCTTTACGTGGAAAATTCATGGTTCAAATGTCATCTCAATGGTTCATGCCAGACTTTCGATGATGATCTCAGCGGCGAGTCTGGCACCAATTCCCGGCAGCAGCCCGCACTTCTCAAAACCTTGCGCCTGTGCGAAAGCCTCCATGTTTTCCGGGCTGGCGGCAGGATCCATGTAACGTCCAAACACCACGTCTTCGTGGATTTTGGGACAAACAAGTGCACCGACCTGCTCTTCGAACCGTGCCATGAATTTACGGGCAGCCTGGATCGTCCCCCCGACCGCCTCATAATTTTTCAGATCATCGCTGCCGAAATACAGGCCGAGGGCGATGAGCCCTCCGGTCACTCCGCCGCACATCCATCCGGTGCCGCCGAAACCGGGAAACGGGGAGAGGGCTTTGATGATCTGCATGTCGCCCAGGCCGAACTCTTCGAGCACAGCCAGGGCAGTGCTCCTGGCACAATTGCGAGCGATGAAGTTATATTCCTCGGCGCGGCGCTGGACGCGCTCAAGGATCAGCTCTTTGTTCGCCAGTAACTCCTCCCGATCCAGCACCTTCCTCGGAATGCCTTCTTCTGCCAATCGCCGAATCCTGGCATCGAGAGCTGGCACGTCCCACTGCCTGTCTGCCAGTTCCTGCACCCTGATTTTCAGAGCTTCATAGTCAGCCATTGTGCCTCCTTTCCTGTGTCGTTTCGAAGTTGCACCCGGTTACAGCCCTAAATAAGCCTTTTTTACATGATCGCTTTGGAGAAGCTCGGCGCAGTCCCCTTCCATACAAACCCGGCCGTTCTCCAGCACGTACGCGCGGTCGGCTATTTCCAGCGTGTGGCGGACGTTTTGTTCGATCAGCAGGACGGTGATGCCCTGGTCGCGCAGGCTCTGGATGGTGCGGAAGATCTCTGCTACCAGCAATGGCGCCAGGCCATAGGACGGTTCGTCGAACAGGCACAGCTTCGGCTTCGACATTAACGCCCGGCCAATTGCCAGCATTTGATGCTCGCCTCCGCTAAGTGTCCTGGCTAATTGTTTCTCCCTTTCTTTGAGCCTTGGAAAGATTTGATAGACCTGCTCGATGGTTTTCACTCTGTGTTTCCACGCCCGGGATGGGTAGGCGCCCATTTCAAGGTTTTCGCGTGCAGTCATATCGGGAAAGACTCTTCCGCCCTCGGGTACATGGGAAATGCCTAATTCGACAATGGAGTGCGGCGGCAGGTTGTCGATCTGCCTGCCTAAGAATGTCACACTCCCCGAGACCGGATGCAGCATGCCAGAGATGATATGAAGCAGCGTCGTTTTGCCCGCTCCATTGGACCCAACCAGCGCGATGATTTCGGCTTCCCTGACCTCCAGGCAAACATCCCACAATGCCTGGATTTTGCCATAGCAGGCGTTTACGGCGCGGATCTCAAGCATAGGCCGATTCTCCCAGGTAGACCTCGACTACCGTTTTGCTCGCGGCGATTTCCTTCGGCGTCCCTTCCGCAATCTTTTCACCATGGTGCAGCACCATGATGCGTTCACAGACACACATAATTGCTTTCATGACATGCTCGATCATGAAAACAGTGATTCCCCTGTCCCGAATTCTGGTGACCAGATCCATCGCCAGACCAATTTCGGTGGGATTCAGCCCAGCCATCAATTCGTCAAGCAGCAGCAGTTCCGGCGCGGTTGCCAAAGCCCGGGCCACTTCCAGCATCTTTTGGTTTGCCAGTGTCAGATCCCTGGCCGGTATGGCTGCAAAGGCCGATAATCCTACAAACTCTAGCAACTCGACGGACTCTCCTTCCGCAGCCGCGGCGGAGACCGTGTTCGGTCTGCCAAAAAACGAGCCTACCATGACATTGGCAAGGACCGACATGTTCGGGAATACTTTGACAGATTGAAATGTTCTCGCGACACCTCTCCGGCAGACCTGGTGCGGCTTCAGGCCGGTGATGACTTCACCCTTGAAGCGTATGACGCCCCGGTCGGGAGGCAGAGCTGCGGAGATCAAGCCGAAGAGCGTTGTTTTCCCGGCGCCATTTGGCCCGATCAGGCCCAGGATCTCGCCCTGATCGACATGAAACCCAATGCCTGAAAGTGCGGTCAAGCCGCCAAAGTGTTTGGTAATTCCCTCCGCCTCAAGGATGGACATATCTGGCTCCCCAAACTCGTTTCTGCCAGCCTTGTATCAAGCCTGCCAGACCGTTAGGCAAATATAAAACCGACACAATCAATATGATGCCGAAAAAGAGCATATAGAAATAGGGAAATCTGGTGATCAGGATTTCTTCCAGATAAGCAAAAACCGTGGCGCCCATGATCGGACCGTAAAGCTGCCCCATGCCGCCAAAGATGGCCATCAGGACCGGCATAAAAGAAAATAAATAATTGAAAGCAATATAAGGGTCGATATATGTCCATCTTGTCGCCATGATGGCGCCTGTGGCGCCCACGAAAAAAGCGCTGATCGCAAACGCGGAGACCTTCACCAGCGTTACATTCACACCTGTGTGGGCTGCCGCCTCTTCCTGTTCACCGATACTTTGCAATGCCAGTCCAAATTTCGAGCGCCGGATCGCATAGGCTGTGAGGATTGTCAGCGCAAGAAGGACGAGCATGACGTAATAAACGGTGATGTGATCCACAACGATGACGAACCTGCCGCGCGTGCCCGTCAGATTGATCTCAAACCAAAGCATGAGATGCTTGATCAGTTCCACCAGTCCGAATGTGAACATGGAGAAATAGATCCCCTTCAGCCTCAGAGTCAGGGCGCCCGCGAGCAGGGCCAGACAAAAACTGGCCAGCCCGCCAATGCCAACAACCACCGGTAAGGGCAGCATTTTTCCGAAGATGGCGGAGGTATAAATGCCCGTTCCCAGAAAAGCAGCCGAGGCAAGTGAAATGTATCCGGTTGGGCCAGAGAAGATCGACCAGCTCAGCGTGAGCACGATATACATGAAGATGGCAGCCAGGAGTATGACCGTATATATTGAGGCGTATCCAGGCAGGGTGGCAAACAGGACCAATACAGTCAGAGTGATT
Organism: Anaerolineales bacterium; assembly: GCA_016932715.1. Classification (GTDB taxonomy): domain Bacteria; phylum Chloroflexota; class Anaerolineae; order Anaerolineales; family Villigracilaceae; genus Defluviilinea. The sequence continues at coordinate 13,181 of JAFGCG010000029.1, read as the reverse complement.
GATCCTGTTGTCAAAAGTCCCTGGGGAAGCCGGGGTTTATGTTTCATTTCACGATTTTCCCATCAGGCCGGTTGGTTTCACCAGCAGCAGCAGGATAAAGATGACATAGTAGGCCGCCAGTGCCAATCCCGGCTCGAAGTAGGTGACTATGCTGCCAATCAAACCGAGGAGCAGGCCCCCGATAAAGCTGCCGGGAATACTGCCCAAGCCGCCCAAAACAACTACGATGATGGCGATGATCGTATATTCGAGACCCATGCCAGTATGGACCGGGTAGGACATGCTGATCAGCATACCGGCGATGGCAGCCATGGCAGCGCCCAATCCGAAACAGATTGCCAGCACATTATTGATGTCCACGCCCATAATGCCTGCGGCGGCGGGATCCTGGGCGGCTGCCCGGATGGCTTTGCCGATGCGGGTGCGGGTTAGAAAGAAATAGAAAGTCAAGCCAATCAGGATGGCAAAGCCCAGGGTTACGAGGCGATTCGCACCAAATACTGCCCCGGCCAGGTCAACCGGAAAGGCAAGATACGAGTAGCCTCTGATTTCGGGTCCCCAAAACATCAAAGCCAGGTTCTGAACAATGAACATCAAACCGAAAGAGGCCAGCATGGAATTGCCCTCGAAGAGCGCCAGGGAGCCGGACGAGTTCAAGAGCCGTTTATACAGGGTTCTGTGAATAATAAAGCCCAGGATAAAGGCGAGCGGTCCACAGATGGCCAGGGCCGCCAGCGGGTTGATGTCGAATGCTGTATAGAACGCCCAGGTGGTTAGAGCTCCCAGCATGATAAATTCGCCATGCGAGATATTCAGCACGCGCGCAACTCCATATTGCAGACTGAGTCCCATAGCGATCAATGCGTACAGTCCGCCCAGCAGCAAACCGGCGATCACGATGTCAAGGAAGGTCACAAGCATGGAAGAAGATCCTGGTTTCAGCAGTCACTGGCGCAGGCTGTCCAAAGGCAGGGATGTGTTCCGGGGAGGTAAGCCTTGTGCCTCCGGTATGTTTGGCGTCCTTCAGGCAGCCTGCTCATTATGATGTGATCAGCTCCTGCACTTAACCTCCGCCCGTCGGCCATTCCGGCTTGGGATAGACCGTGTCTGCGGTTGCCATGTTCTTGGGTCCGACGACCTCATACACGCCATTTTGCCATTGGCCAATCTCCCCGGTATGGCATTCCTTTGCCAGGAGACCATTGTCGAACCAGGTTTCTCCCAGAACCGTCTGGAACTTTTCTGTCGCAATGATGTCTCTGATCTTGGCCTGGTCGAGGGTTCCGGCTTTCTCGATAGCCTGCTTCCAGATCTCCAGGCCGGCCCAGTAGAGCGGATGTCCCCACCAGTCCTGGGCTTCCTCCGGCTTACCGGTGTAGAGCTTGTCAGCCAGCGTCTTTGCCGCAGCGGATTGCTTGGGGCTGAAGGAAGTGAATCCCAGAACGCCCTCGGCCGCGGGACCGAATGTCGTATGGTAGAAGCCAAAATTCACACACGGGCCGCCGACCCAGGCTTTGGGGTTGAAACCAAGCTCCATGGATGTGCCGGTGGCAGGCATGACCTGGTCAGGATAGGCAAAGCAGCAGAAGACATCGGCGTTGGAGGCTTTGGCTTCTTTGATGATCTGCGACAAATCCTTTATGTCGGGTGGAACGCTTTTCACCCCAATGATATCGATGCCTTGCTTGGGAAACTCGATGCCGGCAACACCCGAGTACTCGATACCATGCAAGTCCGCAATGTAGACAATGTAAGCGGTCTTGGCGCCCTTCTCGCCCAGCAGTTCCGCCAGGACCGGCAGCTGGTACCAGTCTGAGAAGCTGAGGGTCACGAACACGAAGGGCAGGCTTGGAAGCATATCCTTAATACTGGTCGCGCCGCCCTCGGCGGTGATCAGCACATACCCATACTTATTGGCGATCGGGGCCTGGGCGAAGACGAAAGAGGTGCCGGAGGCAGGCCATAGGAAGTCCACCTTGTCCTCCACGATCAGCTTCTCCGTCAACCGCGTCATTGTGCCTACATCACTTTTGTCATCATATACGATTAACTCTATCGGTAATTTCCTGCCGTATTCCTCCACATAAATTCCGCCCTCTGCATTCACCTCCGGGACCCACGTCTCATAGATCGGCCGGAAAGCCGAGTCTCCGATGACGGCTAACGGCCCTGAGAGCGGTCGCGACATGCCAACAACGATCTTCTCCTTGTCCTTACCTGTCACCGGGATTTGGCTGCATGCCCCCGCCAGCCCGGCGGTCCCCACGGCCGCAACCTTAAGGAAATCGCGGCGGGTCAAACGCTTTTTGTCCTCCATCTTTTCCTCCTCTGGAAATATAGATGTGATGCAGTCTTTTACGATCGATAAGAGCCAGTTTTTTACGTAACGCCTCTCCTTTCTACAGCTTTTGGGCCGGCGAGTCTTTCTCGCTTGAACGTCTGCCAGGGAACGTGATCCCAAAAATCATGCTGTGCGTTATCACAAAAGAAATATAACTAGCGGCCGCCTCGGATGGTTTGGAAAACATCTACAGGTTCTCCATCCCGCAATCTGTCGTTCGCTTCCATTGTTCGGCCCTGTGCGATCACCACAGCCCCGCGCGTTTCTGAGATGCCCAGATGAGCGAGCAGATCTTTAACCGCTGCCCCGGGTGGAATCTCCACCAGCAGACCCTCGGAAGGATCATAATCAGATACATGTACTCTCAAGGCTCCAAACAGCCTGACCTTTACCTTCATCTCGCTAGAAATCCAAAACACTATCCAGTTCCTGGTCGCTGATCACAAAGACCTTGTTGTGCGGCGGCAAGGGCTCCTCGTAGAAGAAGCGAGGCAGGCGGTCGTCCTTTTTTGTTAATCCAGCCTTGCGGTTGAACTCCTTCTCGGCTTTCAATATTCGTATTCCCATTCCAAAGGGGAAATAATCCTCTTCGAGCTGAACGCCTGCTTTTGCCTCGATCAGTTTTTTGAATGCACCAAATCCCTCAGGGTGCAGCAAAGCCACACTCGCCATGAAGCATTGTCCCATGCAGTCGTAAGCAGCCATGGCGATCTGCAAAAACCTTGAGGTCTCCACCTGTCCTTCCGGGTTGAGTGGATCGAGTTTCCGCTCCAGGTAGGCACCAACGACGTTGCCAGCCGTGTGATCGGCGCCCATCGGAGAGGTGGCAAATGTAACGCCGTTACCCAGCATCCCGCGCGGGTCATACGCCGCAATGCTCTGCCGCTTGACCGCCGGGACTCTGGGATGGTTGAAATGCTCGCCTACGGCAGCTGGACCGTTGCCCAGGATGCGGCCAAACTCCGTACCTTTCCCGATCTCCTCCACCATCGCGATCGCCGCCTCGGCATCCCCAAACTTCCTGTAACCGGCGTCCATGGCAACCGCAACGGCGACTCCCGTGTTCATGGTATCGAGCCCGATATCGTCACACAGGTGGTCGAGCTGGGCGATTACATCCAGGTCGGTGATACCAGTCATGCCGCCGGTTGCCCAGATGGTCTCGTACTCCAGAGAACCGGTGATGAACTTGCCGTCCTTATCCACGTAGATATTGGAACAGTGGATCATGCACTGGTCGCAGCCCCGGTGAGTGGGATTCCCGCCGCGCTCTTTGATGATCTCCGCCATGGCCTCGCCGCTGATCTTCTCCCAGCCTTCCAATTGTCCCCTGGTGGCGTTGTAGCTGGGGAAGGCGCCCATGGCATTGACCGGCGCCACCAGGGCAGCGGTGCCGAGAGCCGGCATCACTTCCGCGCTCATATGATCCGCTTTCACCGCTTCGACAACGACCTTGGTCGCTTCTTTGAATGCTGCTGGATCGGCGATGGCATCCGCGCTCTTCCCGCGCTGGTCAACGACCAGTGCTTTGAGGCCTTTGGCAGCCATCACCGCCCCCATGCCGCCGCGGGCGGCCGCCCGGCAGGGATGCCCGTCGACATCCGTCGATTGGATCGAGGCTGAAGCCAGCTGATATTCCCCGGCCGGCCCGATACACATGATCGAGTTCTTCTCGCCATAGGCAGCCAGCAGCTTTTCCACCAGCGTATATGTGCGCATCCCCCGGAATTCCGGAGCAGGTATCAGGCTTGCTTCACCCTGCGCGTCGATGCGGAGCAGGCTGAGGTCTCCCTCGGCCGCCTGCCCCTCGACAATGATCGCGGTAATGCCAAGATGTCCCAGGGAAGCGCCAATGGTTCCACCCGCATTACTTTCTTTAATGCCTCCCGTCAGGGGGCTTTTGGCGCCGACGGAGATGCGGCTGGTGTTCACCAGCGTGGTGCCGGTCAGGAATCCGGGGGCGAAGATGAGTTTGTTCTCAGGTCCGAGGGGATCACAATCCGGCGGGACCTCACGGTTGATCATGATCGAAGTCAGACCCCGGCCGCCTAACCCGGCATACTCCGGGGGTACATCTTCAACCCTGATGGTTTTGTGCGTCATGTTCACTCTGACAAATTTCATGTTCGCCTCCTTTCCGACAGCTGACCTGCTACATCTGTAAAACCGGTTTGATCACTTTCCCTTTTTCCATATCCTCCACCGCTTTGTTGATCTCGGCGAAGGGGTAGTATGTAATCAGGCGATCGAAGGGAAAACGTCCCTGGCAATACAGATCGATGAGTTTGGGGATGAACAGATCCGGAATGGCGTCACCTTCGATGATGCCCCTGACCGTCCGCCCGTTCATGATCAAATCCATGTTGAGGGCGACCTCCGTGCCCGGCGGCACGACCCCGCACAGGCCGCAAACCCCGAGGCGGGGCAGCACATCCACAGCCTGCCGCAGCACTTTGGGATTGCCCACGCACTCCAGGCTGAACTGCACGCCTCCATCGGTGATATCGAGGATGGTCTTGACCGGGTCGACCTCACTGGCGTTGACGGTATGCGTCGCGCCCATGTCTTTGGCTGTCGCGAGCCGTTCAGGGTTGATATCCACGGCGATAATGGTCGTACAGCCGCTCACCACCGCAGCCAGGATCGCGCTGATCCCCACCGTGCCGACTCCGAAAACAGCGATGGAAGAACCCGGCGAGACCTGGAGCGCATTCATCACCGCGCCCGCGCCGGTCATCACGCCGCAGCCGAGCGGCGCGAGGACCTCCAGGGGCACATCCTCCCGCACCTTGACGACATTCCGCTCGTTTGCCAGGGCATGGCTGGCAAACGAAGACTGGGAGAAAAACGAGCCATGAATGACCTGCCCATCTTTACTCAGGGTTGTACTTCCGTCCGGGCGGGCGCCGTGGAAGTTGTGCAGGAAGAAATTCAGGCAGTACGGATCCTTGCCCGACTTGCACGATGGACATGTGCCGCAGCAATCCCATGCCATGACAACATGATCGCCAGGTTTTACTTTGGTCACCCGCGCACCGACCCTTTCCACGATCCCCGCGCCCTCATGCCCGAAAACACTCGGCGGCGGGGGGATGGGCAGGTGCCCGTCGCGGCCTGCCAGGTCCGTGTGGCAAATGCCGGCGGCGGCGACGCGCACCAGCACTTCATCATCGTTCGGTTCGCTCAGTTGCAGGAATTCGATCTGGAAGTTTCCCGACTGTTCGAAAACAACTGCGGCTTTGATTTTCATGCATGCCTCCCGTGATCAATCTTCGACTACAAGCTTTGTTTGTGTGCCAACCCCGACAGGGTCATGTTAAAAGAATGCGCGCCCCGCTCCGCCGAATTTGTGATTGGCGAACCGGGGCGCAGCAGGGGATCTCGTTCTTTTTGTTGGAGTGCAGCGGATATTTATCCATGTTTCCGCTCGAGGGCTTTCTCTGGTTTTTTTGCTGAACGGCATTAAAAAAAGAAAGTCGGCTGTCTCACTACACTTCAAAATTATACACATTGCCGAACACATTCAGTGAATGTGTTTTCAATATATCAAGATAAGGTATCATTGTCAAGTCACAATCGTCACAATTCTTGACAAAAAGCCCAAACCAAGTATACTGAACTTGTTCACTGAACATGTTCTGTTTTTTGACACAGTTACTGCAAGGGAGTTCGTATGCAGGAAAAAAAAGCACAGTTGATTGCCATTGTTGGCGCGGCCGGGGTGGTTGATGATCCGCAGGTCGACGAGTCGTTCCTGCTGGATCACGAGGCGCGGCTGTCGATGGAGCCTCACTTCCTGGTGAGACCGGGAAACGTGGAAGAGGTGCAGGAAATCGTGCAGTGGGCGAATCAGACTCTGACGCCGTTGGTGCCGGTCAGTTCAGGCGGACCCCATCTGCGAGGTGATTCCCTTCCAACCGCTCCTGAGTCGGTCCTCGTCGACCTGAGCGGGATGAAACAGATCCTGAAGATCGACCGCAGGAACCGGCTGGCTCTGATCCAGCCGGGCGTGACGTACAGTCAACTCCAGCCGGAGCTTCAAAAAGAAGGCTTGCGAGTTGTTACGCCGCTCCTGCCTCGGGCGAATAAATCGGTCATCGCCAGTCTCCTGGAACGAGAGCCTGTGATGTCGCCGAAGTACCAGTGGAACCTGCTCGAACCCCTGCGAAGCCTGGAGATCGTATGGGGCAATGGAGATAAGCTCTACAGCGGGAGCGGTGTGTTTCGAGGGGAAAAGGAAGAAGACTGGCAAAAGGGCATGGTCCCTCTCCTGGGCTCTGGGCCGGGCCAGCTGGATTTTTACAAGTTCGTTTCGGCAGCCCGGGGCAGTATGGGGATCGTTACCTGGGCTTCTGTAAAGTGCGAAGTCTATTCGGAAAGCCGGAAGCTGTTCTTCGTCCCGGCTGAGAAACTCGACGATCTCATCGACTTTACATATCAACTCCTCAAGTTCAGGTTTGGCGATGAACTTTTCATCCTGAATAACACCGGTCTGGCATATGTCCTGGGCGGCACAGCGGAAGAGATCGAATCCCTGAAGAATGTTCTGCCCGCATGGACTGTCATCGTGGGGATCACGGGCGGGCAGATATTAGCCAGAGAAAAGATCAGCGCGCAGGAAAATGATATCCAGGACACTGCTCGGCAATTTGAATTGAAGCTGATGTCCGAGATCCGGGATTGCCATTCTGCCGAACTGCTCGAAATCTTATTGAAACCCTCCAGGGAACCCTATTGGAAGCTTAGGTACAAGGGAGGCGCGCAGGAGATATTCTTCCTGACTACCCTCGATCGAACCCCGGGCTATGTTGACACAATGTTCACAGCAGCCAGCCGACATCAATACCCGGCAGAGGACATTGGAATTTACCTCCAGCCGGTCCATCAGGGAACCGGCTGCCATTGTGAATTCATCCTGCCTTTCCGTCGCGCGAACGGGCATGAGTCAGGCAGGCTTCAGGATCTATTCAGTAATGCCGCTCTGAGCTTGTTCAGGCAGGGTGCTTATTTCTCGCGGCCCTACGGGACGTGGGCGGACATGGTCTACAACGCAGATGCAGGCACGCTGATGGCAATGCAGAAGGTCAAGGACATCTTCGACCCGAATCACGTGATGAACCCGGGCAAACTCTGCTTTTAACGGAAGGAGAGCATCCAGTGGCACTCAAAGATTTTGCAGCAGAAATGGATCGATGCAGTGTGTGTTCCTACTGCAAATGGATCCCGTTCGATCAGATGAAGAGCTGGAGGTTTGCCAAAAACTGTCCCAGCGTTGCCTACTATAACTTCAACAGCTACTCTGCACGCGGCCGCTATGCGGTGGCTCGCTCGCTCCTCAACGAACAGAGCGAGTATTCGGATACGGTGCGGAACATTGTCCATACCTGCATGACCTGCGGGGCATGCGACGTCAGCTGTAAGGTCTGCCGTTACAACCTGGAACCTCTGGAGATGGTGCGTGAACTCAAGTTCAGTTTGGTCGAGGCTGAACAGGTCCTCGATCAGCACGAGGCGCTCATCGCGAGTTTGAACCAGGAACACAACATCCTGCACAAACCGAAATCGGAGCGCGGAGCCTGGGCGGATGGGCTGGACGTGGCGCGTCTGCCTTCAGAGAAAGCTGAGATTCTTTTCCACGCTGGCTGCCGGCTCAGTTATGACGAGGATTTACAGAAAACTGCTGTATCCGCGGTGCAACTTTTGAAGAGCATGGGAGTCGACGTTGGCATCCTGGGAGAGAAGGAGATGTGCTGCGGCGGCAGGGTCTACTCGATGGGCTATAGAGACGAATTCAACCATTTTGCTGACTTGAACATGAAGGTGTGGGCGAACGCCGGCGTGAAGACGGTGGTAACGGCATGCGCTGACTGCTACCACGCGTTCAAGCGACTCTATCCTCCGTTGGGCTCTCAAGTCGAAGTGCTGCACATGGTGGAATTCATCGAGCGCCTGATCCAGCAGGGGAAGCTCCGCTTCCGCTCTGAAGTTCCAATGACTGTGACGTATCACGATCCCTGTCACCTGGGCAGGCAGGGGGAACCCTACGTTCCGTGGAATGGCGTCGAAAAGAAGATCAAGGGGCAGATCATTGTCTATGAACCGAACAAACCGCGCTACAACGGAGCCTGGGGTGTCTACGATCCGCCGAGGAACATCCTCAGGAGCATCCCGGGCGTGAAGCTGGTGGAGATGGAGCGGATCCGTGAATACAGCTGGTGCTGCGGTGCCGGGGGAGGTGTGCGCGAGGCCTATCCGGAATTCTCGGCATGGACAGCCGCGGAGCGGATCGCAGAAGCCAAAGCCACCGGCGCCGAAGCGCTGGTCAGTGCCTGTCCGTGGTGCGAGAGGAATTTCATGGATTCCATAAGTGCCACCGGAGCTGGCCTGCAAGTCTATGATGTGCTCGCGCTGGTAGAGAAAGCGCTGTAGCGGAGGGAACCAATGACACTTCCAAAGCATGTCTATCAAGCCTTCGAGGACGTTGTCGGCGCTGTGAATATCTCCGATGATCCGGCGGTGCTGGATTCATACCGGTACTCCCTGGCTCACACCGCCATTCATCTCGGTCCGTTCTACAACACCTACACCCCGAGGGGCGCGGCGGTCCTTCTGCCCGGGAGCGCAAAAGAAGTCCAGGCAATCGTCAAACTGTGCAACAAATACAGGATAAAGTTCAAAGCCTCGAGCACCTTCTGGTCGGCGCAGGGCTATCCATCGGAGGAGGATACGATCCAGCTCGACATGAGGCGGATGGACCGGATTCTCGAGCTCGACGAAAAGAACATGTTCGCGGTCGTCGAGCCCGGGGTGATCGGAGCCACGCTGCAAGCCGAGGCAATGAAGGTGGGCCTGAACACGCACATCCCCGGCTCGGGCTGCAGCTGCTCCGTGCTGGCGAGCGCGACGTCCTACTTCGGCTCCGGACCGAGCAATCTGTACGGCGGCTGCTACTACGACAACCTGCTGGGCCTGGAATGGGTGATGCCAACCGGTGAAATCCTGCGGACCGGATCGGTGAATTCGACGGGCAGTTGGTTTTGCGGGGAAGGACCGGGTCCCAGCATGAAGGGGGTGGCGCGCGGATTCCTCGGCGCCAAAGGGTCGATGGGCGTCTTCACCAAGTGTGCCATCAAGCTTTTTGCCTGGCCCGGACCCAAGACCCTGCCTGTGGAAGGAGTCATACCGGCTTACAAAGTATCCCTCCCGGAGACCTTCCGGGCATATACCCTGGCATTTCCGTCGTGGAAAGCCTGGGCTGACGCAGCGCACCTGATCTGGGATACCGGCATAGGTTACCTCGCTCACCGGCAGTTCAATATGTTCGGCAGAGACCTGAAGTTTGCCATGGTGAAAATCCTGACCGATCCCACAAAGACACTGGGAGACCTTGAAGAGGTCCTTGCGGATCCGGAAGTGCAAAGAATTACGAAACAGTCCGAGCGCGATTTCCAGATCATTCTGGTGGGGATGACAGCGCGCGATATTGCCTGGCAGGATGCCGCGCTGGACGAAATCCTGAACAGGACCGACGGCTGGAAAGTGGAAGCCATGAACGTGCCGGAGATCCATGACTGGGTGCTCCTTTACCTGATCCGGCTGGGACACAAGAATCTCAACCTTGTTTTCAGCGGCGGCTACGATGGGGCTTTCGGGCTGCTGGGCGCCATGGATTATGGCGCCGCGCATGCCGAAGAGGCGGCACAATTCAAAAAAACCTGGGAGAAGCGGGGAGCGATCGTCGATGCCGGAGGCGATTGCATGATGGGACCCATTGGCGGTCAGGGGGGAGGCGGCACGGGGCTATGGGAGAACTTTACCTGCTTCGATCCCCACGACAGGGAATCGGTCGAAGGCACCCTCGAGTTCTTCGATGCCTGCACAAAACTGGGCTTGGAAAAAGGCTGGGGTGTGGGGATGGAGAAGTGGAACTCCGTAGCTCGCGGGTCAGACGGCCGGACCACCCCCAAGGCGGAGCGCGACCGCATGCATCTGTCTGCCCCCCAGCCTTCCGTTTTTCGTTATCAGCACAAGATCAGAGAGGCATTCAATCCAAATGACCTTGGCGATGCCTATTATGAGACTTTGGAGGATGAGTAAGCTGGTTCTTGGCGCAACAGTGCTCCAGCGCTGCCCCCGGCGCTGAATTTACCCGATCATCGCCGCCGAGGACGGCGGCGTGAGCGAGTTTTGCACCAGGAACTAAGCTAGGCTTTGAGCGTTGCGACGACGATCCGCATGTACTTATGCATGGTGGCTTCCAGGTCATAATGACCGTCGTACAAACTCCATTCGAATACAATCCCGCGTGCTATCACAAATAAGAATCTGGCGAGTTCTTCCGGACCGGCGTCTGTCCGGATCTCTTTTCTTTCCTGGCCCTGGCGGATCAGATCCTGAAGGATGGTCAGCATGGGTCTCCCCTCTTTGACGAAGAATTTAATTTTGGGATTGAAGATATTCTGCGTTGTTTCGGCTCCCGTGTCCACGTTGAATTTTGCATAATAGTCGAAGTACTCGACGAGTTGTTCGGGAACGCTTTTCCCTCGTAGTCCTGCCGTTACCTGTGTGGCGAAGTATTCATCTGCCTTTCGAAATATCTCTGCCAGGATGTCGTTTTTCGAATCGAAATAGTGATAAAAAGCCCCCACTGAAACGCCTGCTTTCCGGCTGATGTCGGCGACGGTGACGTTCTCGAACCCTTTCCGGTCCATCAGCTCGATCGCGGCGGTGTAGATCCGATTCTTTGTATCCTGGGCTTTCTCCTGCCGTGTATTGCCGGGTCTTGGGGATTTGACCGCCCTGCCGAACTGCCTGATGATCTTTTGGGCAGCCTCAAGTTCCTGCCTCGTTTTCTCCAGAGCTACTTTGAGAGCAACAACACTATCCTCCGATGAAACGGCCTGATCTTTTTCCTTCACATCTACATTCATGGCTGCTCACTCCTTGGCAGAGAACCGAACCCTGGCAATGTCGTGATTATTATAACCTGATGTTATGCAGGCAAGGTGCCTCCACCACGGAGAACACGGAGTCCGCAGAGATCCTTAAAGGGTTTTCTCCGTGCGCTCCGTGGTGAAACTGCGTAAGGTGAGTTATCACCTCATGCTGATAGCCTTGATGTCCTGATTATCGACGAAACTGCGAAAACTGCGGACCTGACCGTGGTTCACCAATGGAAGCGAACTTTGCCTGCGGAGAGATGAGCGCCAGGCACTTTGCGCATATACACAGGCATGGTATTCGATTTTGTAATGAGATGTATATACACGCCAAATAATAGTACAATTGTCCGTAGTCGTTTGCCGGATCAGTTGGCTGTGAGACAATTTCATAGATCGATCACCTGGATTGGAATTCAATGGGTCTGCAATGGTATGTCCTGCGGAGTAAGCCAAACAAGGAGTTGACCTTGTGGCGAGAACTGACTGCACGCGGCTTGGATTGTTTTTATCCACAGCTGCATGTCCAGCCTGTCAATCCCCGCAGCCGCAGGATCAGGTCTTATTTTCCCGGCTACTTATTCGTCCATACGGATATCGAACAGGTTGGGGCATCCACATTTCAATGGATGCCGTTCTCGAGCGGGCTGGTTGCGTTTGACGGATTGCCGGCTATGGTTCCTGATAGCCTGATCCAGGCGATCCGCCGGCATGTGGACCAGATCAACGCAGCCGGCGGCGAGCAGTTCGTAGGCTTGCAGCCAGGCGAAACCGTAGTGATCCAGGGTGGTCCGTTCGATGGCTACGAGGCGATCTTCGATGCGCGTCTGGCAGGGACGGAACGCGTGCGTGTCCTCCTGAAACTCCTGCGGGTACGGCAGATCAATGTAGAGTTACCGGCCGCGCAAATCCAGCGCCTGCGGCAAAAAAGGCGCTGACCTCATCTCGAAAAGGATGTGGAGCCCATGCGGACGTACTCCAGCCGCCCGGACTCTTGATTGGGGCTGATGAAACCTCGATGGGACCTGCCCGCGGGCTCTTTGGAGGGAGACTGCCGCTGTGCGGCGCGATCTGGGATGGACGAAGGATGAGCGAAGGTTAAGCGAAGGACGAGCGAAGGATGAGCGAAGGAACTGGAGACTTGCCTGACAAATAGCCAGGCCGGTGTACAAAATGGGCACGCAGACAGGTCATGGGCGAATTTTTAGTGTATGGAAAGGAAATGCAGAGCCAATTGCTGCACAAATGCAGTGAAAAAGGAACGTGGTTCATACTGGACCCTGATGTAGTTTGACGACTTCGCCTGCAATGGGTGGACACTATTTCCATCAAAAACGCGACTAATAGTTTAATGCCGGGAGCTGAGCCTCAAATTGCAAGCCCATTGCAAAGGATAAGCGGATAATAATAGTATAGAATCCTTCGGAATAGGAGAAATGAGTCTCCATAAGCGCCGAAACCAAAGTGACAGATGTCCGGGCAAGTCATGACTTCCATTTTGATTATTCTCCGTCATGTAGCGTTAGAAAACCTGCCTGAGGAACGACCATATCGGTATACAGAATCAGGCATGAAGATAGATCATGGGCAGATTTTAGTGTGCGGGAAGTACATTTAGAGTTATCAGCAAACTAGACCCTGGAAAAAGCGGCGCTGACCCCGGGTCCGGAAAGATCTGGAGCAGCGTTCGTATCACAGCCTCTCTCCTCCGAAAGTCCATGGGACTGTCGGAATGGCGGAGCGCGGGACCTGCCGGTCCTTCGATAAATTTGACAGTCTTTTCTAAAGGCAGGGGGTGAGAATGAAATAGGCATTAGACATTATCGGAAATAAGAGAATCTTCCACGAAGGACACGAATTTTCACGAAAAACCAAAAGAAATTCGAGTTTCTTCGTGAACT
>JAFGCG010000028.1 GCA_016932715.1 Anaerolineales bacterium | reverse complement strand
TATCGCCCGGCTGTTACACAACCGCCATCACCGCAAACGTAAAAATGTTAATGTTCAAACGTGAATTTTCCGACATGAACTAGCTAGGCTCAAAACCTCAGCCGCGAATTTCGCAAATTTTCGCGAATTACTCAAAAATTCGTGCGAATTCGCGTAATTCGCGGCAGGGATTGTAGGTTAGGATGAGCGCCCTGCTTGCAATCACGGGTAAAAATGAGATGGCACGAAACGGAAGCGTGCCATCTCTTGCATTCAGTTGAAGTGAGGGGAGTATTTATCGTCCGGTCGCTTTGGCTGTCGCGGCGGAACGCGTATGGACATCCAGTTTTTCAAAAATGGCTTTCAAGTGCCGTTTGACCGTGTTGGTCGTAATGACGAGCTTCTCTGCGATTTCCTTGTTGGTCAGACCCTGTGCCAGCAGATCCAGCACCTCACGCTCGCGCTCGGTCAGCGCGCCCAGTTCGTCGCGTGATTTGTTCGCTGCTCTTGTTTCTTCGACCACACGCCGGAACATGGCGCGGTCAAAGGTTTGTTTTTCGATGTAGGCCGCGATGGAATATTCGGAATAGATTCGCTCGATTTCTTCAGGCTCGGCAATGCCGCTCACGACAATCGTTGCAATGCCCTCAGCATGAGCATTGGCAAGCAATTGGTAGCCATCCAGGTCCGGGTCGCTCGCGTTGTAATTGTTTGTTCCGCTCAGGGATAAGTCCAGGACGGCGAGCGTAAACTTTTCCTTGCGAAGATAACCGTGGGCATCGCCAAAGCTGGCACAGGCGCGTACCTGGAATCCGGCTTCGCTCAGAAGTTCTTCCAGGATATTCCGCCAGCCGGCATCATCCTCCACGACCAGGGCTTTCTGGCCCGGAAGTCGAATCGGGGCTGGTTGAAATCTCCCAGGGGAGGCGGAGGCTTTGATAACGGAGGCGGGCAGCGGGTTGGCCAGATTCGGTGGACTCACCAGGATCCGATTGACAATGTCGCGGAACTGGCCGCGGTGGAAGCTTTCCTTCCGCAGGAATGTGAAGGCGCCGTGATCCGTCAGGGCTGTGACCGCCAGTTCAACCGTTGCAAATCCGGTCAATAGAATGGTACGGCAGTTTGGGTCAAGGCGCCGGACTTCATCCAGCACGCGCAAGCCATCATAGTTGCTGTGATCCTTTGGTGAAAGCGAAAGGTCCACCACGGCAAGACGATGCGGTTGGGCTTTGAGGTGACGGGAGGCTTCCTCCAAACTTCCAGCGATGTCAACCTGCAGCCCGCAATCTGAGAGCAGCTCGCTCAGGATCTGCTGCCAGGAGCGGTCATCCTCAACGACCAGGACCTTGAGAATCGGCGCCATCATGTTTTACGCTCCACGTCCGCGCATGGCAGACGCAGGAGGAAGGTTGTGCCGTGCCTGCCATCACTTTCCACCAGGACAGAACCCCCGAGGCGGGTCATCAGGTTTTTGACCCACCAAAGGCCAAAGCCCAACTTGCCCGGTTGGACACCCGGACGACCTGAAAAATTCAGCTCGAAGATTTTGTCGTGCAGGTCGGGGGAAATCCCCGGACCACTGTCTGTGATGCTTACTTCCACCCACTCCGGGCTCGATGAGCCCTGAATGACAATCAACCCGCTGGCGCGCATTGCCGCGATTGCATTTTCGATCAGGTTCCTGAAAACAAATGTAAGGCTTTGCTTGCCGGCCGTCACCATTGGCAAATCTTCCAGCCTCTCGATTTTGATCTGCACGCTGGAAGGTACTTGCGTGCTTTGAAGTGCTTCCGCGACGCAGGAGGCGACCCGCACATTTTCCAGCCGGATGGGCCGCAGGTGCGAAAGGTTTTCCTGCACGATTTGCATGGCTTCCATCGCGCTGTGTTCGATCTCAGCCAGATGATTGGTCAGGTATGAATCTGTTCCCAGCAGTTGACCGTATTTATCCTGAATAGCCTGGATCCGCACAGGGATCGTGCCGACCTTATTGTTCATGTTGTGCAGCAAGTTGGCAGAAACATCCCCGACGGCGGCAAAGGCTTCCGCAATCCAATGCTGCTCCTGCGAGGTGCGCAAAGCCTGTTGATGCGATTCGTTTTGCACAGCCAGGGCTGCATAATGAGCCAGGAAGGTAAGCACTTTCTCATCCCATTCCGATTCGGTGAGGCGGCCAGCCTGAGGGTCTGTGCTGAAGACGCTAAACGCGCCCAGCGCCTGGCCGTTCGTTCCCATGAGGAGAGGCACGATCAGGGCGCGGGACCAGCCTCGGGCGTCGGCGAGCGGATCGGAATCGAGGTCGTTCGTTGCCACCGGTTTCCGCTGCAGAACGGCTTGACCGATCTGACTCCGCTGGAGCGGAATCCTGTCCCGATGGCGATCCGCGCCGCTGGAAGCGACCAGGATCAATTCCTGATCCTCCAAAATCCAGATCGCACTTGACGAAGCGTTGAGCAGGTCATTGGCAACCAGACTGAGATGGTTGAGCACTTTCTGGCAGGGTTGGGAAAGAAGCAACTGTGCCACTTCCTGGACGGCATCCAGCAAACGTACTTCCTGAATAGCGGTGACGGCATACGTTGCCAGCGATTGCAGCATGTGTCGATCGTCTTCCGAAAATGCCCGCAGGTTTGGACTTTCCAGATTGAGAACACCCTCCAGCCGCCCGCTG
The DNA here is from genome assembly GCA_016932715.1 of Anaerolineales bacterium. Classification (GTDB taxonomy): domain Bacteria; phylum Chloroflexota; class Anaerolineae; order Anaerolineales; family Villigracilaceae; genus Defluviilinea. The sequence continues at coordinate 68,548 of JAFGCG010000028.1, read as the reverse complement.
GCATTGATCAACGGGACAGCCAGTTCGGAATGCATTTTCAAACCGGCATCGAGCGGATAATAAACTTTGGACCATGGCTCTTCCCGCAGGTCGGGGATCAGCAAGGGTTCTCTGTTGCGTGCCACGTGAGCCATGATGCTGTTTCCATTCAACGGCAATTTTTCGACCAGCGGAAGATAAAGTCCGCTGACGGCGCGTGTGACCAGAAACTCACCGCTTTTATCCAACAAACGGAAGATCCCATACTGGGCGTTTGTGACTTCAAGCGCCAGCTGCAGAATCGATTCGAGTGTCTCCTCCAGTCGCAAACGGGATGAGATCAGCAAGGCTGCCCGCCGCAAACGATTTAGTTCTTCCTCCTTGCGTGCCAGATCGCGCCGGATGCCGGCCAGGCGCCGGGCATGGTAAATTGCCATCGCCGCCTGATTGACGAAATTATCGAGCATGAGCTGTTCGAGGTGGGTAAACTCACGCTCTTCAAATAGGTAAATATACAAAACACCAACCGCCTGCTCCGCAACGATCAGGGGAAAGCATGCCACTGCTTTGACGCCGCGCGCGGCATGATAAGGATGAACGTTAAGATCGGGCTCTTCATACGAGAGGGTTCTGTGCCTGCGCTGGATCGTTCGCATCCCGCTCCCGTTGGGACGCGGCGCGTCGTCGGGGCGGCCTGTGGAGGCGGAGACGTGCCCATCGGCCTCTGCCGACACCCGCGATTCTTTCTCGAACAGGCCTGCAGCCTGGTCGTATGTGTAGATCACAGCCGAGGAACCGGGAACGACGCGGATGGCGCTGTCTACGATCAACTGCAGGCTCACATCATTGCTGCCGGCGTCGCTGGGGCCGATCTGATTGATCGCCGCACTGATCTGGTTCAGGCTTGCCAGCGCCTCGAGCAGCCGGGGATCGGTCTCTTCGGAAGAGGCTGGAAGGGATTGGTTCTTCATCTCAGGATTCACTGATTTTCCCATTGGATTGCCATCCCCGCAAGTTCCTGGCGTTACAAATTTCGAACAAATTTAGCTCTGCTGTTGTAACGGGAAACCTCTTAAACACAAAGGACACAAAGGTCACTAAGGGACGAAGGCTTAAAATCATTCTTGTTCCTTCCTTTGTGGACTTGGTGCCCTTCGTATTTGGACTCTTTCCTGCCCATCACAGGAGAGTTGCAAATTTCCAGCCGAGTTGTACTGCAAAGAGAGTCAGCGCGATCCCGCAGGAGAAGTTTACCCAGCGGAAGAATGCCGGTGTAACAAACCGGCGCCCCCAGGCGATTAATCCCGCCATCAAGAAGCACCAGAGCACAGCGCCGCCCAGAAAGCCGGCAAAGAAGATGGCGAAGTGAACCGGTTGTGGGCTTCCGGAGATGGATGCGAAGACCGTGCTGCCCAGTCCGGTCCAGAAGACAATGTTGAGGGGATTGCCGAGGGAGAGAAAGGCGCCGTTGGCGAAATCGCCGCGATTCACTCCGCGTGCGGGAGATGTCAGATCCAGTTCTTTGCCGTGGCGGGCGTCTCTGAACGCATCCCAGGCGAGCTTGAGCATCAATCCGATGCCTGCCAGGCTGAGGATACCTTTCGCAATGTCCTTTTGAACGACGAATGCTAAGCCCGTCAAGGCGATCACTGCCCAGGTGGTATCCCCGACAAGCGAGCCAAACTGAACGAACAAGGCCGGGACAAAGCCGCGCGCGGCGCCGCGCCGGACGGTTTCCGCGGTGACGACTCCCGGCGGTGCACAGAAAACGATAGCGAGAATAAAGGATGATATCAAAAGAGTCATATGATTCTATGTGAAAGGCCGAGGGGCGACCTCGGCCTTTCAGCTCCTCACTGCGAGCGGTATCAGTACTGTAGTGCGGGATACCCTTTCAGGGTACTTTGCCATCCCGCTTACCCATCATTTAGCGGGATAATATCCAGCCCCACTAGGCATCGAAATACAGATTGAACTCATGTGGCGTGGGGCGCAGCCGAATTGCATCCACTTCGTGGACCCGTTTGTACTTGATATATTCCTCGAGCAGGTCGCTGGTGAACACATCGCCCTGGAGCAAGAACTCATGATCCGCTTCGAGGGCGTCCAACACCTGGTCGAGCGAACTGGGGACTTGCTTGATCTTCTTCTTTTCCTCAGCGGGCAGTTCATAGAGATCGCGGTCCTGCGGCTCCCCCGGGTCGATCTCGTTGCAGATGCCATCCAGCCCTGCCATCAGAATAGCAGAAAATGCAAGATAGGGATTGCAGGTCGGGTCGGGCGCACGGAATTCCACGCGCTTGGCTTTGGGACTCATTGTCGCCGGGATTCGGCAGATCGCCGAGCGGTTGCGCTGCGAATAGGCGATGTTGACCGGCGCCTCATAGCCCGGCACCAGGCGACGGTATGAGTTCGTGCTCGGTGATGTCAGCGCGAGCAGGGCCGGGGCATGCTTGAGGAGCCCGCCGATGTAATACTTTGCCGTCTGGGAAAGACCGGCATAACCACCTTCATCAAAGAATACATTGGTATCGCCCTTCCACAAGGAGGAATGGACATGCATGCCGGAACCGTTATCACCGAACAATGGCTTGGGCATGAAAGTAGCGGTCTTGCCATTCTGGCGTGCCACGTTCTTGATAATATATTTGTAAAGCAGGAGGTTATCTGCCATGCGGGTGAGCGTGGTGAACGTCATGCTCATTTCGCTCTGGCCGGCGGTGGCAACTTCGTGATGGTGCAAGTCCATCTTAACGCCGGCTTTTTCCATTGCCAGCATAAATTTGTTGCGGAGAGGCTGTAAGGTATCCGTTGGGGGGACGGGGAAATAGCCGCGCTTCGGTCCAATCTGTCTGCCATAGTTCGGGCGGCCGTTGTGTCCGCTTTCCCACCAGGCTTCTTCACTGTCGATGAAATAGAACGATTCATTTGTCGTGGAGGAATAGCGGACTCCATCGAAGACGAAGAACTCCGCTTCCGGCGCAAAGTAGACGGCGTCGGCAATCCCTGTGGTTTTGAGGTAAGCTTCTGCTTTGAGCGCCACATAACGCGGGTCGCGGCTGTAGGCTTCGAACGTAAGCGGATCGTATACATTGCAGCTCAAAACCAGTGTAGGTATATCTGCCGTCGGATCAACGAAGGCGCAATCGGGGTCTGGTTTGAGAAGCATGTCCGACTCGTGAATTTCCTGAAACCCACGTATGGAGGAACCATCGAAGGGAATCCCATCCTCGAAAAAGTCTTCTGTTAGACGATGAGTGGGCATGGTGAAGTGGTGCCAGGTTCCGGGCAGGTCGGTGAAGCGGATATCCACCACTTCGGTGGCTTTTGCCATTTCCAGGACTTGATCGATTGTTTTTGTCATGGGTAATCTCCTGCAGATGAATAATTACTATATGGATTATATGGGTGAGGAGAAAGCCAGGCTATTACCCAAACGGGTACATTATGCGATTCCCCGTCTGGGAGAATCGAGCGTCAAAGAATCCATTCTTTTGCCAAAAACCAACATCGATCCATTTTCCGAACTTTCTACCAGCCTCCGAGAAATGTGCCACCTTTCGGAAGCCGCATTTCTCGTGGAGTCTGACGCTTGCATCGTTCGGAAGAGCGATCCCGCCAATGATGATGTGGCGTTGTAATGAAACTTGGGAAAGTAATTCCTTATACAACTTTGTTCCCAGCCCTTTGCCGCCGCACCCGTTTTTCAAATAAATGGTTGACTCAACTGAATGTTCGTATGCTTTTCTCTCTCGAAACCTGGACACATAGGCATATCCCATGACTTCTCCGTTTTCCTCGCAGACAAGATACGGTCCCACTTCCTTGTATTTTTCCATCCTGTGCATAATTTCCTGCGGCGTGATCGGGTCGAACTCGAAGGTGATCACCGTATTCAATATGTAATAGTTATAGATTTCCGCGATCGACCTGGCATCTGAAAATGCAGCTTCTCTGATCATGCTGTTTGCTCCCTGGATGAATCGTGACAATCGTAGGGGAAAGCATTCAGGCGGTTGAGAAATATCCCAACCGCCTGAGCATTTTCCTGATGAGCATTGAGGAAAGTTCACCAGCTTAATCTGCGACTCCCAGAGAGCCGACAGCATCGTTTGGATACGCCTCTGCGCCATGTTCTTCGATATCCAGTCCTTTGAATTCTTCTTCACGCGAAACGCGCAAACCAACGGTTGCCTTGATGATGACATGGAACAGGATCATGCCGGTTGCCACACACCACAAGCTGACGGCACCAATACCGATCAATTGAGCAATGATTTGGCTGGAGTTTCCAGCCACCAGACCGGTCACGCCGTTTTCCGTGGCGAAGATGCCGATGGCAAGCGTCCCCCAGGAACCATTCATCAAGTGGATCGGTACTGCGGACACGGGATCGTCGATCTTGAGCTTTTCCAGCAAAATGGCTCCGTAGACTACGATCACGCCTCCGATGGCTCCGATCAAAATGGAATACCCCGGCGTCACGTATGCACACGGCGCTGTGATCGCCACCAGGCCGGCGAGAGCGCCATTCAGTGCGGTGGTCAGGTCAGGCTTTTTCGTGACAAATAACCAGGAGACGACCATGGCAACCAAACCACCGGCCGCTGCCGCCAGATTCGTGTTGACCGCGACCAGAGCGACGGCATCGGCATTCCCGCCGTGGATCGCGAGCTGGCTACCGGGGTTGAAGCCGAACCAGCCCAGCCACAGGATAAAAACACCCAGGACCACCATGGAAATGGAATGGCCCGGAATGGCAATGGGTTTGCCGTCTCTGGTGAAACGGCCCAGCCGCGGTCCGAGCGCGAGGGCGCCAATCAAAGCCAGCCAGCCGCCAACGCTGTGTACAACGGTCGAGCCGGCAAAATCCCGGAAGCCCGCGCCAAATGGAAGAGTCCACAGCCAGCCGCCGCCCCAGATCCAATGGCCGGCGATCGGGTAAATGATTGCCGAAATGGCAAAGCTAAAGATCAGATACGCCGAAAATTTTGTGCGTTCCGCCATGGCGCCTGAGACGATGGTCGCAGCTGTCCCGGCGAAGACCAGCTGGAAGAACCAGAAAGCCAGTGCCGGAACCCCGACTACATCATCCAGGGATGCATCCACAAAGAACCCGCTTGTACCGATCCAGCCTGAGGCAGTGGAACCGTACATAAAGGCATACCCAAATGCCCAGAATGCCAGCGTGGCAAAGACGAAGTCGACCAGGTTCTTGAACATAATGTTGGTTGTGTTCTTTGCGCGTGTCAGACCGGCTTCCACGAAGGCAAATCCGGCCTGCATCCAGAATACCAGGAAGGCAGTCAGCAGGATCCAGACAGTGTTCAGGCCGCGTGTAAGTTCTTCAATCGGGTCCGGATCCTGCGCGTAAGCCGGCGAAGCAAAAAGTAGTGCAGTCGAAACGACGGCCGGGATCACCACCCAGCGCAGCCATTTCATCGATCGTAGTGCAGTTGTTTTATTCATAGCTCTTCTCCTTTGAATAAATAAATTGAATCGGTTTAATACCAGCCGATCTGACCTTTGAAAACGACCAGCAATGACGCCAGAATCATAATCAACACGGTCGGAGGACCGGCGACGATGAGCCAGCGTTTCCAACCGATGCTGGTGTGGTTGCGCTCCATATAGGCATAGGCGACAACGTTGGCAGAGGCGCCGATGGGAGTAAGGTTGCCGCCGATATCCACGCCCAATGCCAGCGACCAGACCATCAACGCCAGGGCCGGCATGCCCGGGATGGCGGCAATATCCTTGATCACGTAGCCCATTGCCAGTGCCAGTGGGACGTTATCCACAATCCCGCTGGCAAGGCCCGGTCCCCAATGCAGTGCCATGACCAGGCCGGTCGGATTCGTGGAGGCAGTCTGCGCCAGGCTTTCCGCCAGTTTCTCGAAGAGATGAACCTTCTCGAGTCCGCCAATCAATACGAACAAACCCGCAAAGAATAGAATGCTCTCGCCGTCCACACGCAGCATGACTTGTTTGCGCTCATCACGGCGTACCGCGAGGATCGCCAGCGCAGCTGGGATCAAGGCCGCCGCCGCGCCGTTGATTGGCAAACCTGTCAGCTCGCTGAGTGGGACATGCAAGATCAACAATGTGACCGCTGCAATGAAGCCGATGACTCCAACACGCGTCAGGTGAGTGTGGACCGGTTCCTGGTGCAAGATCTCGATTTCCTGGATGGTTTCTTCGGTAAGCAAGCTATGAGCATCCTTCAAGACTTTGCGATTGAGTATGTAGAAGATCCCCAGGAGAATGAATGCAGCGAGCAGGGATATGGGACCGGTGTGTGTGGCAAAATCCGCAAAGTTGAAATCCAGCATGGCGCCCAGAACCATGTTTGGCGGGTCGCCGACCAGCGTTCCCGCGCCCCCTGTATTTGCCGCGCAGACCTCGGCAATGATCACCGGTACAGGGTCGAGTTTCAGCATTTGGCACAACTGCAGCGTCAGTGCCGCCAGGAATAACATGACCGTAATGCTGCCCATGAACATTGCCATGCCAGCCGATAACAAGATCAAAACGGCAAAGAGCGAAGCGGGGTGATAATTGACCGTGCGAACCGCGCTCAGTGCCAGCCAGGAGAAGAAACCAGCCTGCTGCAGGATCGAGACGATGACGAACATCCCGGTGACCAAGCCCAGCGTTTCCCAACTGATATAAGAAAATGCCTCCAGTGGGCTCAGCACGCCAAATACGATCAGTAATACGCCGCCGATCAGGGCGATCCAATGACGCGGAAACTTTTCGCTTGCAATCGCGATATAAGCCAACACAAAGATGAGCAGGGCGAAAAACATAAAGTACCTCAGAACACCTGGAATTTGACACGATCAATATGGTTTTCATTTTATGGAAACGCATCGAAATTCCTATTACCCCAATGGAGAATCTTGTACAGAAACTTGTGTTTCATCGCAAAGAATACAGAAAATTCCCTCACCCAAATGGGTGCACTTAAATTAAAAAAGATGTATCCGGTTCAACGTACAAACCGGGTACATCTGTGTGATAGATTGAAGCGGATCTTAGTCCGTAGCCTGCATTTGTACTTCCACCTTTGCGCCGCCTTCTGCAAGCATATCGATATCACCCTCATAAGTGAGAGCATCGTGTCCGCGTTCTCCCGTACGAATACGGATGACATCATCAACGGGATAAACGAAGATCAGCCCATCGCCGATGCTGCCGGTCTGGGCGGCCTGCTGGATGGTTTCAATGGTTTTTTCCACGTTGCGATCGCTCAGGATGATATTGAGTTGGACGCGTGGCAACAAATCCACCCGGTAGCTTCCGGTTCGTCCGGACAGTTCGATCCCGCCCTGGCGGCCGTGGCCGCGCACCTCCGTCACGTTCATGCCGATAATCCCAATCTCATAGAGCGCTTCCTTGACCACATTAAGTTTCTCTTCGCGGAAAATGGCTTCGATTTTCTTGGTCATGATATCTCTCCTTTTGTCCAGGTTAGGCGTACGCTCGTTCGCCGTGTTCGCTGATATCGAGCCCCACTTCTTCCTCATTTTCAGTGACTCGCAACCCCAGCCAGCGGTGGATGAGTTTGGCGAGTACAAATGTCACCGCGAAGGCGAATGCAATCGCGACGACGACGGCAAGAGCCTGGATCAGGAACTGACTCGGGTTGCCATAGAACAAGCCGTCGGCGCCGGCCGGGTTGACCAGTTTGGTCGCAAACAAGCCAGTCGCCAGAGCACCCCAGGTACCGCCCATGCCGTGACAAGCCCACACATCCAGAGATTCATCCAGCCCCCATCTTTGGCGCAGCTTGATGGCATAGTAACTGACCGGAGCGGCCAGTCCGCCGATCACGATCGCGGAAAGCGGCGTGACGAAACCCGCCGCGGGCGTGATCGCAACCAGTCCCACTACCGCGCCGGTCACGATCCCGAGGACGCTGGGCTTGTTATCCTTCCAGCTGAGGAACATCCAGACCACTGCCGCCGCGGCCGCCGCCGTATTCGTCGTGACCAATGCGTTCACCGCCAGTCCGTTGGCAGCCAGCGCGCTGCCTCCGTTGAAGCCGAACCAGCCCATCCACAGCAGTCCCGCGCCCAGAACGGTGAGGGGAATATTGCTGGGCTCCATCACAGCCTGCCCGAACCATTTGCGTTTCCCAAGCACCATCGCAAACGCCAGCGCCGAGAAGCCGGCTGTGATGTGCACCACCGTCCCACCGGCGAAGTCCAGCGCACCGATGCTGCGCAGGATGCCGCCCACGCCCCAGACCCAGTGAGCCACAGGGTCATAGACAAAGGTTGCCCACAAAACGGTGAAGACCAGGAACGCTTTGAAGCGGACCCGTTCGACAAACGCTCCGGTGATCAAGGCCGGCGTAATGATGGCGAACATCATCTGGTAGGCTGAAAAAGCAAGATGTGGAATGGTGGCGGCATAATCCGCGTTGGGTTCGGCGCCTACGTTGGATAGCCCAAAGAAGTTCAAGCCGCCGATCAGACCGCCCTGACTTGTGCCAAACGCCAGGGTATAGCCAATGAGTACCCACTGCAGGCTGATCAAGCCAACTGTGATGAAGCTCAAATTGATGGTCGAAAGAAGGTTCTTCTTTCGGACCATGCCACCGTAGAAGAAAGCCAGTGCCGGCGTCATCATCATCACAAGTGCTGTGGCGATGAGGACCCAGGCGGTATCGCCAGTATTGATCTCGTTCATGAGGTGCTCCTTATCTCTGATAGTTTTGAATGACCCATTAGGGTAATTGTAGAGATATAAGGCGGTAATACTATTCCCCATATGGGTAATTAATAGATCACTCTATTCAGTGTCGCCAGGGGTAACGCAGGCCGTTAGGCATTTGATATACTGTACCAATGAACATCGAGTTCAAAGGCAAGATTTGATTCTGGAAGGGACCCGCCCCATGGTTCTTCGTTACCGTTCCGGCGAAGCAGAGCCGCGACCTGAAAGCAATATCAAGATTCGTGACCTATGGTTGGGGAGTGATCCCGGTACATGTTCGGATCGGCAAAACCGAGTGGCAGACTTCCTTGTTCCCTAAAGAGGCTGCTACATTGTGCCCATCAATGAGCATATTTTCCGGCAAAATAAGTGAGGAGTAAGGCGATGACCATTATTGATAACAAGATGTTATGGCGCCATGCCAGGATCATGACAGTGGGACTCGCCGTGTCAAAACGGGTGTACACTACGCTCCAGCCGGTTTCGCCAAAGCGGCTTCGGCACATAAATTGCAAGTAAGCTTTTAGCATTCGTGTTTCATTTGGTGACCTATGTCTCTTCCTGATACTCTGCCTGCACCACTGAATTCTTCTGTCAGCGTTGATCGGCGCCCGATACTGATCGATACCGATCTTTCCTTCGACGATTACGTCGCGCTGCTCTTCCTCCTGCAGCATCCGGCAGTGGACGTGCGCGCAGTTACGGTCGCCAATGGTGTGGTTCACGTCCAGCCCGGCCTGGAAAATGCTGCTCGGCTGTTGGCGTTAGCGGGCCGGATGGAGATACCTCTTGCTCGGGGCCCGGCTCAGTCCCTCTCCGGGCGTACAGACTTCCCGGCAATTTGGCGGCTCCTGACGGACTATGGCACTCGTCCCCTGCTCCCTAGGCAGAAAGCTCCGCGGGCCCCGTGCGATGCTCCCACACTGATCCGACAACAAATCCTGGCGAGTCCTGCCCCGGTGACCTTCGTCGCCCTGGCACCTTTGACGAATCTAGCCCTGGCTCTTCAAGCTGATCCGGAATTAGTCCAACACATTGAAACGATTTTCGTGAGCGGGGGGGCATTCACCGTTCCCGGTACCATTCACAAGGATATACCTGGTCATCCCAACACGGTCGCGGAATGGAATTTCTATACTGATCCCTTGGCTGCCAGGCTTGTTTTTCAATCAGGTGTCCGGATTGCCCTAGTACCGTTGGATGTGACGCACGTCCACGGCTCCTCGCCCTTATTGTTCAGCCGGGCCGCGGTTCGAGCCTTGCGATCTGCGGCGCGCGGCAAAGCCTCGCGTGTACTTGTGCGCTTCATCCATATATGGCAATTGATGAACAAGCAGTTCCTGGCTACCCCGCTCTGGGATGCAGCGGTCGCCGCGCTGGTTGTCGATCCTCAGCTCGGAGCCTGGCGTGAATCGCAGATCGATGTGATCCAGGAGCCGCAGGCGCTGGCAGGCCAGACCCTTGAGACAGCAGATGGACCGTATTCGATTCAGGTATGTTACGCAGGTAACCAGCCAGCATTCGAAACGGCTTATTTGAACCTGGTAGCCGGAAGGCTGAATGAGTTGGCGGGAGCCGAATAATATTGAGCCTTGCGGGGGGATCCAAGGCGAAATCGTCTCCGCTCTGGTGCAAATCGTTGTTCGGCTGATTCAGCGGGCAACTTGCCATGAAAAACTTGTGAAGATTGTCACTTATGTTTCTGACGTACATTCCCTACAATGGCAGTATGTATTCCCTGAAAGGAGGTGACGCGATGCCGGACCTGTTCCGCCGCAGTTGAGCCCGTCGTCCATGGATGCGCGTGCCGCATCCGACTCTGACGCGCGGCAGGTTGACCGTGTCACCCTTGGCTTGATTCACAGCCTGTGGGTTCCGCATGAGTCTCCAGCCTTGCGCGCGGAGACTCATTTTATTTAACAAGGAACCTTCATCATGCGTTTGCTCTCGAACTTTCTCACGTCCCGCTGGGGACCCATCCTGACCGGCATCGTGGTCGGGGTGCTGGCTCCCATCCTTGTCAAACTTGGCAACCCCGGCAACATGGGGATCTGCGTGGCCTGTTTCAGCCGCGATATTGCCGGAGCGCTTGGTTTTCATCGTGCTGCCACGGTGCAATACATCCGCCCGGAAATCATTGGCTTTGTGCTTGGCGCGCTGATTGCCGCGCTGCTCTTCCGCGAATTCAAACCGCGCGGTGGCTCGTCCCCACTGATCCGCTTCCTGCTCGGTATGTTTGCGGTCATTGGCGCGCTGGTCTTTCTCGGTTGTCCGTGGCGCGCGTATCTGCGACTCGGTGGCGGCGACTGGAACGCCATTCCCGGCATCCTCGGTTTGTTCGCGGGGATCGGGCTGGGGATCGTCTTCCTCAAACGCGGCTTCAGCCTCGGGCGCAGCCGGCCCGCTTCCGCCGCGGTCGGCTGGGTCATGCCCGTCTTCGTCATCATCCTGTTGGTCCTGCTCCTTGCCGCTCCGCTCTTCGGCCGCGATGCAGACGGCAATCCCGTTGGCCCCATCTTCTTCTCGGAGAAGGGACCGGGCAGTCAGTACGCGCCTCTTCTGGTCGCGCTGTTTGTGGGCTTGCTGATCGGCTTTCTTGCTCAACGCAGCCGCTTCTGCACCGTCGGTGCCTTGCGGGATATTGTCCTCCTGCGCGATGCCCACCTGTTCAACGGGGTGCTGGCTCTGGTCGCGGCGGCGTTCGTCACCAATCTTCTGTTGGGTCAGTTCAAAGCCGGGTTTGCAGAACAGCCTGTTTCTCATACAAATCTTCTCTGGAATTTTGGCGGCATGGTCCTGGCTGGACTGGCGTTTACGCTCGCGGGCGGATGCCCAGGCCGTCAGGTTTTCCTGAGCGGCGAAGGTGACGGTGATGCGACGATATTTGTCTTCGGCATGATCGTTGGCGCAGGGGTGGCGCATACTTTTAGTCTTGCCAGTTCACCGGCGGGTCCAGGCGCGTATGGACCCTCGGCTGTGATCATCGGCTTGATCGTCCTGACAGTGATCGGGCTGACCATGCGCGAAACACGCGCAGCCTAAGGAGTTTGAAATGACGGAAACCAAAACCCTCGATGTACGTGGTCTTTCCTGTCCCGAGCCTGCCATGCAGACGCGCGAGGCACTGCTTGCGCTTGGCTCCGGTACATTGATCGTCCTCAGCGATTCGTTCACATCCCGTACCAACATCGAACGCGCTGGAAATAAGATAGGTTGGAAAGCCGAAGTCACACAGGCTGATGACGAGACCTATCGCATCACATTTACAAAATGATCTACCTCGACCACGCTGCTACTTCCTATCCAAAACCGCCGCAGGTATTGGCAGCGATGAACGATTTTCTGGAACGCGCCGGGGGGAACCCCGGGCGTTCCGGTCATCGTTTGTCCATCGCGGCTGGGCGTATTGTGTACGACACTCGTGAGTCGTTAGCGGAACTCTTTGGCATCTCTGATCCTCTACGGATCCTGTTCATGCAAAATGCCACGTATGCATTAAACACTGTTTTGCAGGGACTGCTCCATCCCGGTGATCGTGTCGTGACAGGCGGGATGGAACACAACGCGGTCATGCGTCCTTTGCGGGAGTTGGAAAAGCGCGGGGTGCAAGTGGATGTTATCCCAGCCGAATCAGACGGTTCGATCCACGCCTCAGCCTGCGCGGACGTTCTGAGAGCTGGTGCGCGGCTGGCAGCAATCAACCATGCTAGCAATGTGACTGGTACCATCGCGCCGATCCTTGAGATAGCCAAACTGACCCACGCTGCTGGTGCGTTCCTCCTAGTGGATGCCGCGCAAACAGCAGGTGTTCTGCCGATCCACATGACCGACATGGGCATCGACCTGCTTGCATTTACCGGTCACAAGGGATTGCAGGGTCCGCCCGGCACAGGTGGTCTTGTGCTGGCTGACTCCTTTGATCCATCGCAGCTTGATCCGTTGGTGCGCGGCGGCACAGGCAGCCGCTCGGAGTTTGAGATTCAGCCGGACGATTTGCCAGACCGCTACGAAAGCGGCACACCCAACGGCGTGGGCATTGCCGGACTGGGAGCGGGACTCAACTGGTTGAAAGAGTATGGAATGGATGTACTGCGCGCTCACGAAATCGAATTGACAACGCGCCTGCGCGAAGGATTAGGAAACATCAAAGGCTTGCATTTGTATGGAGTGAATGATCCAAATCTGTCCACCGCTGTGATCTCGTTTACCCTGGATGGTAAACGCGTTTCTGAGATCGGTTATCGGCTGGACGATGAATATGAAATCTTTTGCCGCGTGGGATTGCATTGTGCTCCGGCTGCACACCGCAGCATCGGCACCTTCCCAGAAGGCACGGTGCGTTTCGCTCCCGGTCCGCTGACCACGCTTACTGAAATCGACGCCACAATCCGCGCGCTGGAAAGGATCGCAGCCTCATGAGCCAGGGCGTTGTCCTGTTCCACACAACCTCATCCGCATTGCGTGCAGAGAAGATCCTGCAAAAAGCGGGGTTGGACGTCAAATTGATCCCCACACCGCGCGAGCTCTCCAGCGACTGTGGCATTGCTCTGCGGTTCGAGCAGCATGATCGCGAACTGGTTGAGTCTCATCTCATACGCGCCGGCATGGAATGTGAAGTCCATCTGTTGAACAGTTCAGGCTGACATCGGCGGATATATTTACCACCAGGTGGTTCATAAAGATGGCTCCGTGGATGATTATCGCCTTGTCAAGTGAGGGAGCGACCACCATGTCGAGTCCCTCGCGCTTTTTCTGTCTGACAAATTTTTCAAATTGGTGCCCTTAAAACTATTGACATATTTCGCAAGGGTAGTAGAATACCGCCCAATACCTATGAGTTCTGTTTTTCTGTTTGAACCCAAGTCTAAGCGCAAGCCCAATCTGCAACTTCGGTTGTCGGAATTGGGCTTCGTTTGGTTAAACAGGAAATAGACGGAAACTCATTGTAGTTCTTTATACCTGCCTGCTTACCAAGCGCTCTCCGACAACGGAGAGCGCTTTTTGTTTACTCGGAGTCCGAAGTCTCCAGACTTCGAAATTCAACGACAGGAGTCGTTGGACTCCAAAAAGGAGAACCTATGCTTGAAATCTTGGATACAACATTGCGTGAGGGCGAGCAAACTCCGTATGTCAATTTTACGGTTGACGAAAAAATCGAGATCGCGCGCCTGCTGGATGAAGTCGGTGTGGAGATGATCGAAGCGGGCGACCCAAGTGTCGCGCCCAGCATTGCGAAGGCAGTGGAACACATCGCCTCCCTCGGACTGCGGGCGGAGATCGTTGCCCATTCGATTGCCTCCCGCCAGAGCATCGACCGCGCCAAAGCCTGTGGCGCCGACCGGGTCGCGATCTTTTATGCGACCTCCAAAATTCACCTGGATTCAAAACTGCATAAGACGCAGGAGCAGGCGCTTGCGATCATCTGTGAGCACATTGCCTACGCGCGCAGCCTCGGCTTGAAAGTGCGCTACACGCCCGAAGACGCGACCCGTACAGACTTTGAATTCCTGGTGCGCGTGTGTAACGCCGCCATCGAAGCGGGCGCGGACCGTATCAGCTTTGCGGACACCCTTGGCATCATGCAGCCGCACATTATGTTTGAAAGAGTCTGTGCGCTGCGCGAGCGATTGCTTCCCTGCAAAATCGATTTGCATTGCCACGACGATTATGGGCTTGCCCTGGCGAATGCCATGGCAGGGATTCGCGGGGGCGCGGACTGCATCCACACCACGGTCAACGGGCTTGGCGAGCGTACCGGGATTCCTGACCTTGCCGAAGCAATTGTCGCATTTCACAATCTTGATGGAGTGGAGAAATATAACCTCGAGCCTCTGATGAACCTCTCAAGTTATCTCGAACGAGTCTCGGGTTTTTTTCTTGCACCCAATAAACCCATCACGGGTCAAAACGCGTTCAGCCATAAAAGCGGCGTGCATACCAACGGCATCCTCAAAGACCCGCGTACGTATGAACCCTTCGATCCGGCGCTGTTGGGGCGCGAGCGCAAGATCGTGATCGACAAATACACGGGGAAAAGCGCGGTCGCAGCACGGCTGGAGGAATACGGGATCGAGGTCAGCATGGCGGAGCTGGAAGTCATTGTTGCGCGGATCAAAAATCTGGGCGATGACCGGAAACAACTCTTCGACAGCGACATCTTCGAGATTGCCGAACAGGTCACGGGGCGCGCGATCGACGTCATCCCGCACGATATCAGCGCGATGGTGATGCTGGAAGTTGATTCACATGTGTACACCTCATCAGTCGTCCGTCGTTTGCGCGGGTTCAAGAATGTTGCCAATGTCTACGAGATCACCGGCGATTTCGACATCAATGCGTTCGTCAATGTGGAGGATGTGATGGCCTTGAATAACCTGATCGAGGAGATCCGCGGTGTGCAGGGCGTCCGGCGGACCGAAACGCGCATGGTGCTGAAAAAATATAACGGGAACAACAAATGAGGAATGCAAAATGCAGACAGAATAAGACCTGCGGTTCGGCACTAAGAATTCTGCATTCATCATTCTGAAATCTGCATTTGGAGAAACTTATGGGCACATTGGTCGAAGAAATTTTTTCCCGCAAAGCCGGCAGGATTGTGAAGGCAGGCGAAATTTTGCTGCTGGATGTGGACTACATCATGAGCCACGATAACACGACGCCTCTGGCGATCAGGGCATTTCGTGAGATCGGTAAACCAATCCTGGATAAGAACCGGGTTGTGATCCACCTTGATCATGCGTACCCGGCGCCGAACGTGCTGGCTGCCGAAAACCATCGCAGGATCTTTGATTTCGTGAAAGAGCAGGAATTACCTCATCTGTTCCAGCAGGGTGTCTGTCATCAGGTGATGATCGAGGAAGGATTTGTCACACCGGGCTCCATCGTCATCGGCGCGGACTCACATTCCAACACCTATGGCGCACTGGGCGCATTTGGCACGGGCCTCGGCTCGACGGAGATCGGCGTGGCCTGGGTGACCGGCAAATGCTGGTTCAAAGTTCCAGAGACGATCCGCGTTGAACTGCATGGGCGCACGCAAGCCGGCGTTTATGCCAAGGACGTGATGATCTACATCGCCGGTTTGCTCGGCATGGATGGCGGCACCTATCGCTCGGTCGAATTTGGCGGCGAGTACATCGATCAATTGCCGCTGCACGAACGGATCATCTTCCCGAACATGTCCACTGAGATCGGCGCGAAGTGCGGGTTGATCGCTGCAGACCAGGTGACATTGGACTACCTTGACAATGAGACGCCAGCAAAAGGCAAAGGACCCTTCGAGCAGATCCGACCGGCGAACCCGCGCTATGAGCGTCTCCTCGAACTGGACGTCTCGACTCTCGCGCCGCAAGTGGCCTGTCACCCGGACGTGGACAACGTCAAGCCGCTGGAGCAGGTGGAGGGCTTGGAAGTGCAGGAGGTCTACATCGGCACCTGCACCAACGCGCGCTACGAAGACCTCGAGATCGTGGCGAACATGCTCAGGGGCCGGAAAGTGAATCCGTTCACACGCGTAATTGTCACGCCGGCCAGCGCGCGCATTTACAAAAAAGCCCTGCAAAACGGACTGATCGAGATCCTGATGGACGCGGGCTGCACGGTTACCGGCACGGGCTGCGGCGCGTGCATTGGCCGCCACGGCGGGATTCTGGCGCCCGGCGAACGCGCCCTCACAACGATGAACCGCAACTTCATTGGGCGTATGGGCAGTCCGCTTTCGGAAATCTACCTGGCGAGTCCTGCTACGGCTGCGGCGACCGCGTTGACGGGCCGCATCACCGATCCACGTGAATATCTAATGCAGAATGCAGAATGAAGATTGCAGAATATTCTGCATTCTGACTTCTATATTCGAATAAGGAGAACCTTATGGGCAAAGCCTGGACATTTGGAGAAAACATGAACACGGACGAGATCATTCCCGGCCGTTACAACATCACGATCGATCCCCTCGAACTCGCCAGGAATGTCTTTTGCGAGGTCAAGCCGGAGTATGCCAAAAATGTCAAGCCCGGCGATGTGATCGTCGGTGGGCAAAACTTTGGTTGTGGTTCCTCACGCGAGCACGCGCCGATCGCTATCAAAGGTTCGCAGGCGAAATGCGTCATCGCGGCATCTTTCGCGCGTATCTTTTTCCGCAACGCCATCAACATCGGTCTGCCGATCCTCGAATGTCCTGAGGCGGTGGCTGGCATCAGCGAGGGCGATGAGATCGACGTCGACCTTGCCAGCGGCGAGATTTCCAATCACACAAATGGACATCGATATCAGGCGCGCCCGCTGCCCGATTTTGTTTTGAAGATCGCCGAAGCGGGTGGCATCGTCAACTTCCTGAAAGAACACGACATTCAGGAACTGTTACGTTAGGTGTCATGGTGACACAGCAAAGGAGATAACAAATGACTCGCATCGGATTTTTATACACACGCTTACGTCTCGAAGAGAAATATCTGCTGGAGGAACTGGAAAAGCACAAAGATGTGGAGGTCGTCCGCATCAATGATGGGAACCTGTATTTTGACATCTCGCATGTCCCTGAGCCGGTGGATGTTTTGTTCGAGCGTTCGGTCTCGTATTCACGCGGACTGTACATCTCGAAAATCTACGAAGCCAATGGCGTGAAGGTGGTCAACTCACCACAGGTGGCGGAGCGCTGCGGCGACAAATACGTCACCAGCCAGATCCTGGTGAGAGAAGGAATCCCGACCCCGCGCGTGATCATGGCTTTCGATGAAGAGTCAGCGTTGGCAGCCGCGGAAAAGATCGGCTATCCGTTTGTGCTGAAACCCGTGGTTGGCTCGTGGGGACGCCTGCTTGCCAAAGTGGAAGACCGTTCCACAGCGGAGGCGTTCATCGAGCATAAAGCGACACTCGGTGTCAATCATCAGGTCTTCTATCTGCAGGAATATATCAACAAGCCGGGGCGCGATATCCGTGCCTTCGTGGTCGGTGACGAGCCTGTTTGCGCAATCTACCGCACCTCCGAAAACTGGATCACGAACACGGCGCGCGGCGGTGTTGCGTCGAACTGCCCGCTGAATTCCGAGTTGGTCGAAATTTGCCGGCGAACGGCGCGTGCCATGGGCAGTGGGTTGCTGGCGATCGATCTGTTCGAAACCGCGAACGGCCTGGTCGTGAACGAAGTCAATCACACCATGGAATTTCGTAACAGCATCACGACGACGGGCGTCAACATCCCTGCGTTGATGGTTGAGTATGTTTTGTCGAAAGTACGAGTTCCAGCGGAGGAATTCGCCATGTTTGCATAAGATGAAGTTCGGGCGCCGGGCAGTTCACCACAAAGGGACACAAAGTTGCACGAAGGCTTTGATTCTCTCGCGGGTTCCATACCCCGCAGCTTGCTGCGGAAGAAGGGGTTCGGGGCTTGCCCCGAGGTTGATACTTGTCATTTCCTTTGTGTTCCTTCGTGACCTTTGTGGTGAGAGCTTTTGCAGCAAATTGGGTATTGACACATTTCGCAGGCGTAGTAAAATCCAGCCCAATATGCCCAGTTCATTTGCATTGCCGCGTTCCCGTCGTCCGAAGCCCACTTCTCCTGAGAAGGTTGGGAGCCTTTCGTTTGGATGATGGAATGAGCCTGCAAGTGCGCTGACACAGCGTATCAATCAACCAAAACAGCCCTCCTTCTCGGCGGGCTGTTTTTATTTTTTTATTCGAGCAACGACGAAGTCATTGCTATATAAGGAGAAACATGAAATCCAAACCAAAACCGCAAGTGAAGAAGGTTGTGCTGGCTTACTCCGGTGGGCTGGACACATCCGTGATCGTCCCGTGGCTGAAGGAGAACTACGGTTGTGAAGTGGTCTGCTTTTGCGCGGACGTGGGGCAGGGCGACGAGGATCTGAATGGGCTGGAGCAGAAGGCACTCAAGAGCGGTGCGAGCCAGTTTGTTCTGCACGATATGAAGGAGGAATTCGCCAGCGAGTATCTTTTCCCCATGCTCAAGATGGGAGCCGTCTATGAGCACAAGTATTTATTAGGCACGTCCGTTGCACGACCGCTGATCGCGAAACATCTTGTGGAAGTGGCGCACGAGGTCGGCGCGGATGCAGTGGCGCACGGCGCGACCGGCAAGGGCAATGACCAGGTGCGCTTCGAGCTGACCGTCATGGCGCTCGACCCGCGCTTGAAGATCATCGCTCCCTGGCGCGAATGGGATATTCGCTCGCGCGAGGACGCGATCGCTTTTGCCGCGAAACACAATGTCCCGGTGACCGCGACGATCAAATCCATTTACAGCCGCGACTCGAACCTGTGGCATCTGTCGCACGAGGGCGGTTTACTCGAAGACCCGTGGAACGAACCGGAAGAAGCGATGTACCAGATTTCTGCCTCGCCCGAGAACGCGCCCGAGCAGGCTGAATATGTGGAGATCGAATTCGATTGCGGCAACCCTATTGCCGTGAATGGTGAAAAACTTTCGCCTGCAAAGATCGTCGAATGCCTGAATGCCATCGGCGGCACGCATGGGATTGGCCGCATCGACCTGGTGGAGAACCGCCTTGTCGGTATGAAATCGCACGGCGTGTATGAAACCCCGGGTGGGACGATCCTGCTGTATGCCCACCGCGAACTCGAATCCTTGGTGATCGATCGCGAAACGATGCATTTCAAAGAGATGGTCGCAGTGAAGTATGCGGAGCTGGCATACAACGGTCTGTGGTTCACGCCGCTGCGCGAAGCGATGGACGCGTTCGTCAACGCCACGCAGGGACCTGTCACAGGCAAAGTGCGGCTCAAGCTGTACAAGGGCAACATCATCTCGGCCGGGCGCACATCGCCGTTCAGCTTGTACCGCGAAGACTTCGCCACCTTTGGCGAGGAAGATGTCTACGACCAGAGCCATGCGGAAGGTTTCATCCGCCTCTTTGGTCTCAGCCTCAAGGTCCGCGCTTTGAACGGATTGCCTGTCTCGGGGCTGGATATGCCCCAACCTGATTACTCAAGATTCAAACGAGACTAAATGATCAGTACTACCTTGAATGCCCGTTTTGCGTCTGTCGATGACTGCTCCATGCTGGCTGCCTGGAATTACCAGTTGATTCGAGATGAAGGACATCGCAACCCCATGGATGTCTGGGAGCTCGAAGAACGCATGCGCGCGTGGCTGGTGTCCGGCGAATATCAAGCCATCCTCTTCGAAGAGAATGAGCCTGTGGCGTACGCGTTGTTCCGGGAAACCGCTGACGAGATCCATCTGCGGCAATTTTTTGTGGTACGTCACCGCCGAGGCGCAGGCATCGGTTCTTGTGCCATGGCTCAGTTGTTTGCTCTCTGGCCCAAAGAGAAACGCTGGACTGTTTCGGTTTTGACCGAGAATACCCCCGCGGTCGCGTTCTGGCAGGCGATGGGATATGCTGACTATGCCATGACACTTGAGATCATGCCGGGTACAAACATCCCTCAAAGGAGCCTGACATGACGACTCTCTGGGGCGGACGCTTCTCCACCAAACTCAATGAACAGGCCTGGGCGCTCAACACCTCCTTGCCGTTCGACCGGCGCCTGGCGTTGCAGGATGTGCGCGGGTCGATTGCCTGGGCGGGGGCACTGCAGAAAGCGAACGTTTTGACAGAAACAGAGTGCGAACAAATCGTCGATGGCTTGCAGGCAGTTGAAAAAGAATTTGCAGAAAAAGCATTTGTCTTCGCCGAAAGCGACGAGGATATTCATACTGCGGTCGAGCGGCGGCTGGGGGAACTGATCGGCGCGGCGGCGGGCAAACTTCACACGGGCCGCAGCCGCAACGATCAGGTGGCTACGGATTTCCGGTCCTGGATGCTGGACTCGCTGCCTCTGTTGGAGGATGCGATCAAAGGACTCCAGTCCGTTCTGCTGGCTCTTGCCGAAGCGCATCAGACGACACTCCTGCCTGGCTACACCCACCTCCAGCGGGCTCAACCCGTGACCTTTGCCCACTGGCTGCTCAGCCACTTTTGGTCCCTGCAGCGCGACCGCGAACGTTTACAAGACTTACGCGCTCGCGTTGCCCTTTGTCCACTTGGATGTGGGGCACTGGCTGGGACAGCCTTCCCAATCGATCGCGCAGCCCTGGCGCAGAGTCTCGGCTTTGATATGGCGAGCCCAAACAGCATCGACGGCATATCCGATCGCGATTTTGTAGCGGAATATCTTTTCTGCTGCGGTCTGTGTGGCGTCCATCTCAGCAAAATTTCGGAAAATATTGTGCTGTTCACCACCGCCGAGTTCGGCTTCATCGAGCTCAGCGACGCGTATTCCACCGGCTCGAGCCTGATGCCGCAGAAGAAGAACCCCGATCTGTTCGAGTTGGCGCGCGGCAAAGCCGGGACGATGATCGGCTTGCTGACAGGATTCATGGCCACGCTGAAAGGATTACCTTCCACCTACGACAAAGATTTGCAGGAAGATAAAGTTCCCGTCTTTCAAGCCACGGACACGTTACTGGCGATCCTGCCTGTGCTGGCTGGCGCACTGGAAACGATGAATGTCAACAAAGAGAGAATGTCGGCAGCGATCGACGCCTCCATGCTGGCGACGGACGTGGCAGATTATCTTGTCCGCAAGGGGATGCCATTTCGAGAAGCCCATGCGGTGACGGGGAAAGCTGTTCGTGCCGCGGCGGAAAAAGGCCTCAGCCTGGACCAACTCCCTTTGAGCGAGTGGCAGGCTCTGGGGCCGTTCGAAGCGGATGTTCAGCAGGTCTTTGAGGTGTTGAAATCAATTGAAAAACGAAATGCGATTGGCGGCACCAGCCCTCAATCGGTAAAAAATCAAATCCGAATCGCAAAACTGAAAATCAAAGGAGATTAAATCATGTCTACAGTTACTTGCCCTGAATGTGCTGCAGAAGTTACGCTGGCGGAAAACACCGAAGTGGGAGAGATCATCGTCTGCCCCGATTGCGGCGTGGATCTGGAAGTGACCGCGCTCGACCCCGCGACGATCCAGCTTGCCCCCATGGAACAGGAAGATTGGGGAGAGTAAATGTTGAATGCGGAATGCAGAGTGCAGAATAATTCTGCATTCCGCATTCTGACTTCTGCATTTCGTGAGGTTTTATGCACAGACGACTCAAAATCGGCGTGTTGTATTCACGTGTGCGCGTCGAAGAGAAGTGGATTTTCGGCGCGCTGGAAAAACGCGGCATCGATTATGACCGGCTTGATGACCGCGCGATCCACTTTGACTTGAACTGTCCCCAGGTGTGGCAGCAGTATGACGCCGTGCTGGAACGAAGCATCAGTTTCAACAGCGGACTGTATGCGCTGCGGCTGTTGAATGCGTTCGGCGTGCCCACGGTGAATACCGCGCAGGTGGCGGAAATTTGCGGGGATAAGTTGATGACCAGCGCAATGTTCACCCGCGATGGAATCCCACAGCCACACAACGCGACCGCATTCACACCGGAAGCTGCGCTGGAGGCAATCGAAGCCATGGGTTATCCCGTGGTGCTCAAGCCGGTGGTTGGCTCGTGGGGTCGGCTGCTGGCAAAGGTCAATGACCGCGATGCAGCCGAGGCGGTGCTGGAACACAAGGCAACGCTTGGTTCCGCACAGCATTCCGTGTTTTACATTCAGGAATATATTGACAAGCCCGGACGCGATATCCGCGTGATCGTGATCGGCGGGAATGTGATCACTGCCATGTATCGCAAGTCTGAGCATTGGATCACGAACACGGCGCGCGGCGGCGAGGGCGAACTTTGTCCCATCACGCCTGAGATCGAAGACTTGAGCCTGCGGGCGGCCGCCTCCGTCGGCGGCGGCGTACTGGCTGTGGATCTGGTCGAACACCCTGATCGGGGCTTGATCGTCAACGAGATCAATCACACGATGGAATTTCATACCATGCAGCCTTTAAGCGGCGTCGACATCGCGGGCGAGATTGTCGAGTATGTTGTCAACGTTGCAAGCAAGGAGTATGTTCAATGACAACCGCATCCATCATCGGCGGATCAGGCTACGGGGGCGGGGAGTTGCTGCGGCTGCTGCTAAGCCATCCGCATGTGGAAGTAAAACAGGCAACCTCGCGTTCGCATTTGGGTGAATACGTATACCAGGTCCATCCGAACCTGCGCAAGCAAACGCAGCTCAAGTTCAGTGATGCCGCGACGCTCGAGCCTGTCGACATCCTTTTTCTCGCGCAGCCACATGGACAGGCGCAGCATCACATCGAAGAGTATGCAAAGATCGGTTCGAAGATCATCGACCTGGCGGCGGATTTTCGCCTGCGCGATCCGGCATTTTACGAGCAGTGGTACGGCGAGAAACATGCCGCACCTGAGTGGTTGAGTAAGTTTGTGTACGGGTTGCCTGAATTGCATCGCGCAGATTTGGCAAATGCAAATTATGTCAGTGGGGTGGGCTGCAATGCCACGGCGAGCAACCTTGCGCTGCTGCCGCTTGTCAAAGCGGATTTATTGGATACGTCGTTTCCTGTTTTTATTGAGATCAAAGTGGGATCGTCGGAGTCGGGCGCGGAGGGGAACGCGGGGTCGCATCACGCGGAACGCGCGAATGTGATCCGGACATTCTCTGCCTTCGGTCATCGTCACACTGCGGAAGTGATTCAGGAAATGGGCGTGCAGCAGGTCTCGCTGACCATGACTGCCGTGGATCTGGTGCGCGGCGTGCTGGCGACAGCTCATGCCAAAGTAAAGCCGGGTGTTGCCACGAAAGATTTGTGGAAAGCCTATCGCCTCGTCGCGAATGAAAATCCGTTTGTGCGAATTGTCAAAGAACAACGCGGCATTTATCGCGTGCCGGAACCGAAGATCCTGGCTGGAACGAATTACGCCGATCTGGGTTTTGAATTGGATGAAAGCAGTGGGCACATCGTGTCCATGTGCGCAATCGATAATTTAATGAAAGGGGCAGCCGGTTCTGCGGTACAATGTACCAATTTAATTATGGGCTGGGCGGAGACCACAGGGCTTGAGTTTAGTGGATTGCATCCAATTTAAGGAGATTTGAGCCTCGATATTCGGAACACGAATTATCGAGTGGTCAAGTGCAACATTATGACAAAACAAACATCCATCACAGTTGTAAAACTCGGCGGCACGGAAGGCCTGGACTTTTCCGCGATCTGCAGGGATGTCTGCGAACAACTCACGCAGGGACGAAAACTTGTGCTTGTGCATGGCGGCTCTGCAGAAGCGAACGCGTTGGGCGAGGGGTTGGGAACCCCACCTAAGATGATTACCTCGCCCTCGGGATACACGTCGCGCTACACCGATCGCAAAACGCTTGAGATTTTTCTGATGGCGGTCAATGGCAAAGTCAATTCGCTGTTGACGGAGCAGTTGCAGAGGCTGGAGGTCAACGCCTTTGGGTTGTGCGGCCTGGACGGCAGGTTGATGCAAGCCGCACGTAAAGATTCCATTCAAAGTGTCGAGAACGGAAAACGTAAAATTATCCGCGACGATTACACAGGCAGGATCGAAACGGTGAACAGTGACTTGCTGCATTTGTTGTTGAACGCCGGTTATCTGCCCGTGATTGCTCCCGTGGCAGTCAGTGAAAAAGGCGAAGCGCTCAACGTGGACGCGGACCGCGCCGCGGCGATGGTGGCGTCCGCGCTCAAGGCTGAGGCGCTGATCCTGCTCACGGCGGTCCCCGGGTTGATGAAGAACTTCCCGGATGAGACAACCCTCATTCGGCAGCTGCCGCAGAGTCAGCTTGCGGCGGCGAGTGACGCGGCGCAGGGCCGCATGAAGAAAAAAGTCCTGGGAGCGGAGGAGGCGCTCAAAGGTGGTGTGAGCCGCGTAGTCATTGCCGATGGCAGGATCGATAAACCGATCTCAGCCGCATTAGCGGGGAGGGGCACTGTGATCGAATAACAAAGGATGGTCTATATGCGTAAACGTAAAGAGGAGCAGCAGCAAATTGGAATGCCGCCCAGGCAGGGTCTGTACGACCCGCAGTTCGAGCATGACGCCTGCGGTGTGGGCATGGTGGTCAATATTAACGGTAAAAAGTCCCACCGCATTCTCGAACAGGGATTGGAGGTTTTGACCAACCTGACCCATCGCGGCGCGCGCGGCGTCGAGCCGAACACAGGCGATGGGGCCGGGATCATGATCCAGGTCCCGCACGCCTTTTTGCAGAGGAAGGCGGAGCGTCACGGTTTCAGCCTGCCGGAGCCGGGCAAGTATGCCGTCGGGATGATATTTTTGCCGCCTGATCCCAGCCAGCGGCGCGCCATCGAAATGCATTTTGAAGCGATCATTGCCTCTGAGGGCCAGCGTGTGCTGGGCTGGCGCACGGTGAAAACGAATAACAGCGCTTTGGGCGACACTGCCAAACGCGCCGAGCCGAAAATGCGCATGGTCTTCATCGGCCGCGACCCGAAGATCGTCACCGACATGGATTTCGAGCGCAGGTTATATCTCATCCGCAAACGCGCGGAAAACGCAATTCGCTATGGTGGCGTCTTTGTAGGTGGAAAATATTTTTATGTGGTAAGCCTCTCCTATAAGACGCTGGTTTACAAAGGCATGCTGGTTTCGGACCAGCTGCGGGGATACTTCCCCGACCTGTCCGAACCGGACATGGAAAGCGCACTGGCGATCGTCCATTCCCGCTTTAGCACGAACACATTTCCAAGTTGGGAGCGCGCTCACCCGTATCGATACGTTTCGCACAATGGGGAAATCAATACCCTGCGCGGCAACATCAACTGGCTGCACGCGCAGGAAAACCTCCTGGAGTCGTCCGTATTTGGCGCGGAGCTCAAGAAGGCGCTGCCGATCACGCAGCCCGACGGCAGTGATACCGCCATGTTCGATAACTGCGTTGAACTCCTGACCCTGGCCGGGCGTTCGCTGCCGCACGCGATGATGATGATGATTCCTGAACCGTGGTCCAAACACAAGGACATGCCAGATGATAAGCGCGCGTTCTACGAATATCACGCCAACCTGACGGAGCCCTGGGATGGTCCGGCGGCGATGTGTTTCAGTGACGGGATCATGATCGGCGCCTCGCTCGATCGCAATGGTCTTCGTCCTGCCCGCTACTACATCACCAAAGATGAACAGATCATTTTGGCATCCGAAGTTGGCGTGATTGACATCTCCCCCGAAAATGTTGTTCACAAAGGGCGTCTCAAACCAGGCCTCATGTTGCTGGTGGATACCAATGAGGGGCGCATCATCAGTGACGACGAAATCAAGCACAAATTGGCATCTGAACATCCTTATCGTGACTGGTTGAATAAGTACCAGATCAAGCTGGAGGAGTTGCCCAAGGCAGACGGTGTGCCGGTTCCACAGACTGACTTCGCGACGGTGCTGCAGCGTCAGCAGGCCTTTGGTTACACTGATGAGGATCTAAGTATGATCCTGATGCCGATGGCGCAGAACGCGGTCGAGCCTGTCGGGTCCATGGGAAACGACGCTGCACTGGCAGTCCTTTCCGACAAACCCAAGCTGCTGTACGACTACTTCAAACAACTCTTTGCCCAGGTGACGAATCCGCCGATCGATGCGCTGCGCGAGGAATTGGTGATTTCCACCGAAGTCATGGTGGGCGCCGAAAGCAACATCCTCGAGCCGACACCGCAAAGCTGCCATCAAATCCGGCTGGATTATCCGCTGATGACCAACAAGGACCTGGCAAAGATCCGTCATGACAAGGTCCCCGGTTTTGCCGTGATGACCGTGCCGATTCTGTTTCCGCGCGGTTCAGGCGGCCCGGGGCTGGAGCGGGCGCTCGAGGAGATGTTCAAGGCGGTCGATGCCGCGATCGCGCGCGGATTCAACCTGATCATTCTTTCCGACCGCGGGATCGATCACGACCATGTGCCCATTCCGGCGCTTCTGGCAGTTTCAGGTTTGCATCACCACCTGATCCGATGCGGTACGCGTACCCAGGTCGGC
Source organism: Anaerolineales bacterium (assembly GCA_016932715.1). Taxonomy (GTDB): domain Bacteria; phylum Chloroflexota; class Anaerolineae; order Anaerolineales; family Villigracilaceae; genus Defluviilinea. The sequence goes on along the minus strand of JAFGCG010000028.1, from coordinate 41,958 downwards.
CTGCTTTTGGAGAGCGGGGAGCCGCGCGAGATCCATCATTTTGCCGCCCTGATTGGCTATGGTGCGACCGCGATCAATCCGTACCTCGTGTACGAAACACTCGACGAATTGATCACTCGCAATGCGCTCACGAACCTTGAACACAAGGCGGCTGTCATGAATTTCCTGAAGGCTGCCACGAAAGGGATCGTCAAGACCTTGTCGAAGATGGGCATTTCGTCCATTCAGAGTTATTGCGGCGCGCAAATCTTCGAAGCGCTCGGCATTCATCAAAGCGTGATCGACAAATACTTCACCTGGACTTCCTCGCGCATCGGCGGCATCGACCTGGCGATCATCGCGCAGGAAGCGGAGATGCGTCACCGCCAGGGCTACCCCGACCGGATGGTGGCGCGACATCTGCAAACCGGCGGTGAATATCAGTGGCGCAGTGAGGGCGAATATCACGGGTTCAATCCCGATACTGTCCACAAATTGCAGCAGGCTGTCCGCACCGACAGTTATGCCACATTCAAGGAATATTCGGCATTGATCAACCAGGCGAACGCACACATGGGCACGCTGCGGAACCTGTTCGAATTCAAGCCTGCAGCCCGTCCCATTCCGCTGGACGAAGTGGAATCGGCCGAATCCATCATGCGCCGTTTCAAAACCGGTGCGATGAGTTATGGCTCGATCAGCAAGGAGGCTCACGAAGCCCTCGCCGTTGCGATGAATCGCATTGGAGGCAGGAGCAACAGTGGGGAAGGCGGTGAAGATCCCGAACGTTACAAGCTCCTGCCCAACGGCGACTCGAAAAAGAGCGCCATCAAACAGGTGGCTTCGGCGCGCTTCGGCGTGACCAGCGAATATCTCGTCAACGCCACAGACTTGCAGATCAAGATCGCACAGGGCGCAAAACCTGGCGAAGGCGGGCAACTGCCGGGCCGCAAGGTCTATCCCTGGATTGCCAGGGTACGTTACTCAACGCCCGGCGTGGGGTTGATCTCTCCGCCGCCCCATCACGATATTTATTCGATCGAGGACCTGGCGCAGTTAATTCACGATTTGAAGAACGCCAACCACGAGGCACGGATCAACGTGAAACTTGTTTCGGAGGTCGGTGTTGGGACCGTTGCAGCCGGTGTGGCAAAGGCGCATGCCGATGTTGTGCTGATCAGCGGTTACGACGGTGGTACGGGCGCCTCACCCCTGAGCAGCGTCCGACACGCCGGTTTGCCCTGGGAATTGGGCCTGGCAGAAGCTCATCAGACCCTGCTCATCAATAATCTGCGCGACCGCATAGTGATCGAAACCGATGGACAGCTGCGAACCGGACGCGATGTGGTGGTTGCTGCCTTATTGGGTGCGGAGGAATTTGGCTTCGCCACCGCACCGCTGGTGGCGCTTGGCTGTGTGATGATGCGCGTTTGCCATCTCGATACGTGTCCAACCGGTGTGGCGACGCAAAACCCCGAGCTGCGCAGGAATTTCGCTGGCGATCCCCAGCATGTGGTCAACTTCATGCGTTTCATTGCCGAGGAAGTGCGTGAGCTGATGGCACAGCTCGGCTTTCGCACCCTGGAAGAGATGGTTGGGCGCTCTGACCGCCTGACGATGAACGATGCGATCCAGCATTGGAAAGCAAAGACCCTCGATTTTTCAAACCTGTTTTACCAGCCCGATATGGACGAGGATGAGGATGTTCCGCAAACCCGTCGTGTTCCACAAGACCATGGGCTGGAGAATACACTTGACGTGCAAGTCCTGCTCGATCTTTGCCGACCGGCGCTCGAACGCGCAGAACCGGTCCGCGCGGAGGTGCCGATTCGCAACATTCATCGGACGGTGGGAGTCCGCCTCGGCAGTGAAGTGACGCGCTGCTACGGCGCGGCCGGTCTGCCCGACGATACGATCCGCCTGACCTTCAAAGGCTCGGCCGGTCAAAGTTTTGGAGCGTTCATCCCGAAGGGTCTGAGCCTGATCCTGGAAGGTGACTCGAATGATTACATCGGCAAAGGCTTGTCAGGTGGAAAGATCATCGTATACCCGCCTGCCGGTTCGACGTTTGTGGCGGAGGATAACATCATCATCGGCAATGTCGCCTTTTACGGCGCGACGAGCGGCGTGGCGTTCATTCGCGGCCGGGCGGGTGAGCGTTTTTGCGTCCGCAACAGCGGCATGGAAGCGGTGGTGGAAGGCGTCGGCGATCACGGCTGTGAGTACATGACCGGTGGGCGCGTGATCGTGCTGGGCCGCATCGGACGCAATTTTGCGGCGGGCATGTCCGGCGGGATCGCTTATGTCTTCGACGAAAAAGGTGAAATGCCGGCACACTGCAACACCGACATGGTCAGTCTGCAGCAGCTGACCGAGCCTGATGAAATCTGCTATGTCCAAACCATGCTGGGACGCCATCTGGATGCCACGCAAAGCCTCTTCGCACAACGCGTCCTGGCGAATTGGGATGAATGCTTGTCCAGGTTCGTCCGCGTCGTACCCAATGATTATGAGCGCATGCTCAAGTCGTTCAAGGAGGTCGAATCCAGCGGGCTGAGCGGCGAAGAAGCTTTGATGGCTGCCTTTGAATTAAACAAGAGCGATGTTTCCCGCGTCAGTGGAAACTAGCTGTCGAGAGTTCAAGGCGAAGAAAGAAACGGAGAAGAGTCATGGCTAAACCAACAGGATTTATGGAGTATCAGCGCGAACTGCCGACAGACCGTCCACCGCAGGAACGCATCAAAGACTGGCAGGAGTTTCACCTGCAGTTCCCTGATGATAAATTAGTAGTTCAAGCGGCGCGCTGTATGGATTGCGGTATTCCATTCTGCCATACCGGCGTACTTCTTAACGGCATGGCTTCGGGCTGCCCGATCAACAATCTGATCCCCGAGTGGAATGATCTGGTTTATCGCGGATTGTGGCGGCAGGCGCTCGACCGGTTGCTTAAAACCAACAACTTTCCTGAATTTACCGGGCGGGTCTGCCCGGCGCCATGTGAAGCCTCCTGCACGCTGGGGATCAACGATCCTCCGGTCACGATCAAGAACATCGAAAAAACCATTATCGAAAGGGGCTTTGCCGAAGGCTGGATCGTCCCGGCGCCGCCTGCCGTTCGTACCGGGAAGAAAGTGGCGATCGTCGGATCCGGTCCGGCCGGGCTGGCCTGCGCCGATCAGCTCAACAAAGCCGGGCACTGGGTGACCGTTTTCGAGCGCGCGGACCGCATCGGCGGCTTGTTGATCTACGGCATTCCCAATATGAAACTCGACAAAGAGGTTGTCCAGCGCCGCGTCGACTTGATGGCTGCCGAAGGAGTCACGTTTGTGACCGGGACCGAGGTTGGGAAGAATTATCCGGCTGAGAAATTGCTGAGCGAGTTCGACGCGGTGGTGTTGTGCGGCGGCGCGACCAAGCCGCGCGACCTGCCTGTGGAGGGACGCGCCTTGAAGGGTATTCACTTTGCGATGGAGTTTCTGCATGGCAATACCCAGCATCTGCTGAATGGACATGGCGAGAATAATTTTGGTTATCCATTCATCTCTGCCGAGGGCAAGGACGTGGTCGTGATTGGCGGCGGGGATACAGGCACCGATTGCGTCGGCACTTCCTTGCGGCACAACTGCCGCAGTCTGATCCAACTCGAAATTCTCAACCGGCCTCCGGATACCCGCCAGCCGGACAATCCCTGGCCCGAATGGCCAAAAGTTTACACCGTCGATTATGGGCAGGAGGAAGCTCACGCCATCTACGGCAGCGACCCGCGTACGTATTCTGTGACTGCCAGGCGCTTTATTGGCGATAAAAAGGGCAACGTCAAAGAAGTTGAGATCGTGCAGGTCGAGTGGGTCAAGGATGAAAATGGACGCTTCTCTCCACGTGAGATTCCCGGCACGGAACAGACTCGCCCCGCCCAGTTGGTCCTCCTGGCGATGGGCTTCCTGGGTCCCGAGGATACGATATTTGAATCACTGAACGTCGAGCGTGATCGGCGCAGCAATGTCAAAGCCGACTACGGCAAATTTGCCACCAGCCTGCCCGGCGTCTTTGCAGCGGGTGACATGCGGCGCGGACAAAGCCTGGTCGTCTGGGCGATCAACGAAGGTCGCGGCGCTGCGCGCGAATGTGATCGCTATCTGATGGGCGAAACGGTGTTGCCATAATCATGAATCCCGCAACGCTTGCTTTACAGGACGGAACGATCCTCAAAGGTCGAGCCTTTGGCGCGCAGACTGACGCTGTCTTTGAGCTGGTCTTCAATACCAGCATGACCGGATATCAGGAGATCCTGACCGACCCGTCCTATCACGGACAGGGTGTGCTGTTTACCGCGTCCCATATTGGAAATGTTGGCATCAACACCGAAGATTACGAATCAGATGTCCCGCAGGTTTCGGCGGTGGTGGTCCGCTCGTTGAGCCCGGTCGTGTCGAACTGGCGGGCTTCGTCATCGCTTTCGGATTGGCTCGCTCAGCACAACGTGCCTGGCATCAGCGGCGTGGACACGCGCTGGCTGACTCGCAGACTGCGCGATGGCGGGACACAAAAGGCAGCGCTTTCCACGAAGGGGACACCCGCGGAAACATTGCTGGCTATGGCTCGTGAATGGCCCGGACTCGATGGGCGCGATATGGTCAGGGAAGTAACCTGTGAGGAGCTATACCATTGGATGGATGACGAAGGAAGTAAGTGGGTAGAACCAGTAATCAGTAATCAGTCGTCAGTGGTCAGTCGTCCATGGTCCATCGTTGCATATGACTTCGGCATCAAGAAAAACATTCTACGCCATCTGGCAAGCTATGGCGCGCACGTGACCGTTGTCCCCGCGGATACTACAGCCGCTGAAGCGCTGGAGATGAAGCCGGATGGAATCTTTCTGTCCAATGGTCCCGGCGACCCGGCGGGATTGCCGTACGCGGTCGAAGCGGTCCGCGGACTGATCGAAAGCGGCGTGCCGATTTTCGGGATCTGTCTCGGTCACCAGTTGATCGGGCGGGCCCTCGGCGCAGATACGCACAGACTCAAATTCGGCCATCACGGCGGGAATCATCCCGTAGGTCATTTGCAAACCGGTGAAGTCCTGATCACCTCGCAGAATCATAATTACTGTGTCACGGTTGGCGATCTGAGCCTGAACGAAGTAGAAATTACCCACAAGAGTTTGAACGACGATTCGCTGGAAGGGTTTCGACTGAAAAACAAACCTGTGCTCAGTGTGCAGTTCCATCCCGAAGCTTCGCCCGGTCCGCATGACGCGCATGATATCTTTGCGGAATTCTTCGGAATGATGAATGAGGAATGCAGAATGAGAAATGCGGAATGATGAATGCAGAATGATAAGTAAGGAGGCTTGTAATGGCGCACGACGCAACGGATTTGCGGGTAAGAACGAAGAAGTTCGCCTTGCAGATTATTAATCTGTATCAGAATCTGCCTCACTCCGGGGAAGCGCAAGTGATCGGAAAACAAGTTTTGCGAAGCGGTACTTCAGTTGGAGCACAGTACCGGGAGGCTTGCAGAGCAAAATCTCCGGCAGATTTTGTGAATATGATGAGCGGCTCGTTGAAAGAACTCGACGAAACCGCTTATTGGCTGGAATTGCTGACGGAAGGTGAAATTGTCCCTGCCCTCAAAATTGCAGATTTACAAAAAGAAACCGATGAGTTGATTGCGATTTTTGTCTCATCCATCAACACGTCCAAAAGGAATCATCCGAAATGATGAATAATGAATGCAGAATGATGAATAATGAATGCAGAATGATGAATTTGAGAGCGACTGGAAATGAACTTTTCTCGACGCATAAAAGGATTTTCAATTTCTGTGTTTGCTAATTCTGCGTTCCTCATTCTGACTTCTTCATTTATTTATGAAACGAACTGATATCCATACCATTCTTGTTCCTGGCTCCGGAGCCATCGTCATCGGTCAGGCTGCCGAGTTCGATTATTCCGGCACGCAGGCGGTTAAGGCATTGCGCGCCGAAGGTTATCGCGTGGTGTTGATCAATTCCAACCCTGCCACGATCATGACCGATCCCGAACTTGCCGACGCGACCTACATCGAGCCGCTCACGCCTGAAGCGCTGGAAGCCATCATCGCGTACGAGAAACCTGATGCGATGCTGCCAACGGTCGGCGGGCAGACTGGTTTGAATCTCGCCCTGGTGCTCAGTGAAAACGGCGTGCTTGAAAAGTATGGCGTCCAGCTCATCGGCGCGAAGCTGACTGCCATCAAAGCCGCTGAAGATCGAATGCTGTTTCGCGAGACCATGCAAAATGCAGGCATCTCCGTCCCGCGCGGCGGCGCGGCGTACTCCTTGCAGGAGGCGGAAAAGCTCGTCGAGGAGACAGGCTATCCGGTGCTTGTGCGCGCTTCGTTCGCGATGGGCGGCGCGGGCGCCTCGTGGGTCTATGAGCCGGCGGAACTCCCCGGCGCGATCCACAAGGCGATTGCCGAATCGCCGATCGGGCAGGCCTGGCTGGAAGAATCGGTTCTGGGTTGGAAGGAGTACGAACTCGAAGTGATGCGCGACAAAGCGGATAACTTTGTCGTTGTCTGTTCCATCGAGAACCTTGACCCGATGGGGATCCATACGGGTGACAGTATCACGGTCGCGCCCGCGCAAACTCTCACCGACCGCGAATACCAGATCCTGCGCGACCTCGCGCATCGTGTCCTTTCCGCGGTGGGTGTGGAGACGGGTGGCTCGAATGTGCAGTTCGCGGTGGACCCGGAGACGGGACGCGTGGTTGTCATTGAAATGAATCCGCGCGTGAGTCGTTCGTCGGCGCTGGCGTCGAAAGCCACGGGTTTTCCGATTGCCAAGCTCGCGGCCTTGGTTGCCGCTGGTTATACCCTTGATGAAATTACGAATGACATCACGAAGCAGACCAAAGCGGCCTTCGAGCCCTCGCTCGATTACGTCGTTGTGAAAATCCCGCGCTGGGCGTTCGAGAAATTTCCGGGCGTGGATCCGACTCTCGGTCCGCAGATGAAGTCCGTGGGCGAAGTGATGGCATTGGGGCGCACGTTCCCGGAAGCCTTGAACAAGGCAATCCAATCGCTTGAGATTGGAGTGGATGCTCTTGACGGTTCGGGACCCAGCCGCAAGCTGGTCGCCGCGCAAGAAACGTTATCCGAGCTGAAGGTTCCCGCTGCCGACCGTCTCTTTCGTGTCTATCGCCTCATCCGGCAGGGGACTCCACTCGAGGAAATCTCCAACGTCACGGGCTATGATCTCTGGTTCCTGGCGCAGATGCAGGAAATGCAGAATGTAGAACGCAGAGTGCAGAATGCAGAACGCAGAATGCAGAACGCAGAACGCAGAATGCAGAATGAAGAGTTAAAAGCGTTGTTGCGTGAAGCCAAGCAAATGGGATTTGCAGACTCGCATGTCGCTCGCCTTCTTTCCTCTTTCCTCTCACCTGAAAAGAGCATGCGCGAGTTACGCAAACGACTTGGCATCTTGCCCACCTTCCAGCGCGTGGATACCTGCGCGGCGGAATTCGAAGCGCAGACGCCATACCTGTACAGTGCCTATGAAATGGAAGACGAATCACGCCCGACGGATCGACCAAAGATCCTGATCCTCGGCGGTGGTCCCAACCGCATCGGGCAGGGGATCGAGTTTGATTATTGCTGCTGCCAGGCGGCGTTCGCGCTGTCGAAGATGGGCTACGAGACCATCATGTACAACTGCAACCCGGAGACGGTCTCGACCGATTACGACACCGCCGACCGCTTATACTTCGAGCCGCTGACGCTGGAACACGTGCTGAACGTGATCGAGCGTGAGCAGCCTGTCGGTGTAATTGTGCAGTTCGGCGGGCAGACACCGTTGAACCTGTCGGCTGGGCTCGAAGCCGCGGGCGTGAAAATTTTGGGCACCTCGCCGCACGCCATCCAGCTTTCGGAGGATCGTGAGGAGTTTGCCAGGCTGCTCAAGGAGCTGGACATCCCTCAGCCTGAAAACGGGATCGCGCGTTCGCTCGAGGAAGCCCGCGCAGTTGCCGAGCAGATCGGTTACCCTGTGTTGGTTCGCCCATCCTTTGTGCTGGGGGGGCGGGCGATGGCTTTAGTGGAGTCTGAGTCCCATTTGGCGGGATTCATCCAAAAGGCGATCGAGGCAGCTCCCGGTCAACCGATTCTGATCGATAAGTTTATGGAAGATGCCTTCGAAGTCGACGTGGATGCACTGGCAGATGGAGAGCGTGTAGTCATTGGGGCGGTGATGCAGCACATCGAAGAAGCGGGCGTTCATTCAGGCGACGCAGCATGTGTCCTGCCACCGTACAAGGTCAGTGCCTACCATCAGGGCATCATGCGTGAATACACCGAGCATCTGGGGCTGGCGCTCGGCGTGCGCGGACTAATGAACGTGCAGTTTGCCCTCAAGGATGAAGTAGTGTGCGTTTTGGAAGTCAACCCGCGCGCTTCACGAACCGTTCCCTATGCCAGCAAAGCGACGGGCTTGAACATGGCGTACATCGCCGCACAGGTCATGGCTGGGAAAACACTCAGGGAGTTAGGCGTCCTCAGCGAGCCGCGCGTCGACGGGTTCTTCGTCAAGGAAGCGGTGTTCCCGTTCAAGAAACTGCCAGGTTCCAGCATTTTGCTCGGACCGGAGATGCGCTCCACCGGCGAAGTGATGGGACATGCCTCGCACTTCGGGCACGCCTTTGCCAAGTCGCAGACCGCGGCCGGGATGGCATTGCCGGAAAGCGGGGGAGTGCTGATCACGGTCAACGACTACGACAAGAGCGCGGGATTGAAGTTCGCGCGTGACATGCACCGCATGGGCTTCAAGTTATATGCCACACCGGGGACCTCGGAGTTTTTTTGCAAGGTGGGGTTGCCTGTGGAGACCATCAACAAGTTCGCGGACGGGTCGCCACACACCGTGGATCTGATCCGGAATGGGCAAGTGCAGCTGGTCCTCAATACACCCCTCGGCCCGAACGCACACAGCGACGGAGTCGAAATCCGCTCGGCAGCCATCGCGATGAATGTCCCATTGTTGACCACGCTCTCGGCCGCGGCGGCTGCAGTATCTGCGATCCAGGCATTGAAGAAGAAGGAACTGCACTATCGAAGTTTGCAGAGTCATTTTGGAAAATCATTCACCACGAAGGGCACGAAGGGACACGAAGGTGCTAATTCTCCTTTGTGAGACTTCATGTCACTTCGACACGCTCAGTGCAAGCTTTTGTGGTGAAAAAAGGAGAAACCATGAACATCGTCGAAACTGAAAACAAATATACATCCGGCGTGTATGCCAAAAAAACGTTGACCATCGTGCGCGGACAAGGGGCGTCCCTGTTCGATGCAGATGGCAATGAGTACATCGATTGTGAATCAGGGCATGGGGTTGCCAACCTCGGTCACGCGCACCCGAAGATCGCGGAGGCGATCTACAGGCAGGCTTCCACGCTGATCACGCTATTCGAAAGCTTCCCCAACGACCAGCGCGCAGCCTTGATGGAAAAGATCTGCAATCTGGTTCCCGGCCTGGATCGGGTCTTCTTTTGCAACTCAGGGACCGAGGCGGTGGAAGCCTCGTTCAAATTTGCGCGCATTTCCACGGGCCGGAAGAACATCGTTGCGGCGATGCGCGCCTTCCATGGCAGAACCTACGGCTCACTATCTGCGACGTTCAACAAAAAATATCGCGATGGTTTCGAACCGCTCGTCCCGGGTTTTTGCCACGTGGCGTACAACAACATCGAAGCGCTGGAGAAGGCTGTCACCGATGAAACAGCAGCCGTGATCCTGGAAGTTGTCCAGGGCGAGGGCGGTGTGTATGCTGCGACTGCGGAATACATCGAGGCGGCACGGCGGATCTGTGATGAGCGCGGCGCCTTGTTGATCGTGGATGAAATCCAAACCGGATTTGGGCGCACCGGCAAGATGTTTGCGATCCAGCATTACGGAGTCACGCCTGATCTGCTGACCTGTGCAAAATCACTGGCAGGCGGCTTGCCGATGGGTGCGTTGCTGATCGGCAGGAATGTGAAGAATCTGACCCCCGGCGTGCATGGCTCGACGTTTGGCGGGAATCCGCTGGCGTGCGCAGCAGCCCTCGCTGCGCTGACCGTCATGGAAGAGGAAGACTTACCGGGTCAGGCTGCGGCGAAGGGTAAGTATTTGATGGAGAAATTGCAGGAAATCAATTCTCCAGACATTCGGGAAGTACGCGGTATCGGTCTGATGATCGGCATCGAGATGAAGCAGAAGGTCGCTCCCTATCTTAAAGCGCTTCAGGAGAGGCGGATCATTGCTTTGAATGCAGGTATGAGTGTGATCCGTTTGCTGCCGCCGCTGGTGATCACCTACGAGCAGATCGATCGTGTGGTGGAGGCATTGACGGAAGTGTTGGCGAGCGAACAACCGGATGAGTGACTTCGAAACCCTGATCGGCCTGGTCTCACAATATAGCCCCTCGGGGCAGGAGCGCCGCGCCGTGGAATGGCTGACGAGGCGCATGCAGTCGCTTGGTTACGATGAGACTTTTGTTGACGAAGCAGGCAACGCGGTCGGTGTAATGGGAAGCGGATCGAAGCAGGTGCTTCTGCTGGGGCACATCGATACGGTTCCGGGGGGGATCGAAGTTCAGCAAGTGAGCGGCTTGCTTTATGGACGCGGCTCCGTCGATGCCAAGGGTCCGTTGGCTTGTTTCACCGACGCAATCGCGCAGTTCGGCGCGGTGACCGGATGGCAATTCATTGTGATCGGCGCGGTGGAAGAGGAGCGCGATTCGGATGGCGCGCGCTACGTCGCAACGAAGTACAAGCCGGATTATGCGATCATTGGCGAACCTAATAACTGGGATCGTGTCGCGCTGGGGTACAAGGGCAGCGCCTGGGCAAATATTACGGTCCGGCGTGGTCAGGTTCATTCTGCGAGCGGGGAACAGACCGCCTGCGAAGCGGCTGTTGATGTGTGGCTGGCTGTCAAGTCGTCTGTGGATGCATTCAATGCAGAAAAGCAACGCGCTTTCGACAAACTCATTCCCACGCTGCGCGGCATGGATTCCGGTCAGGACGGCTTCGAGCAGTGGGCACGGCTGAATATCGGTGTACGGCTACCTCCAGAGATATCACCGGATGATTGGTATGAGAAATTGCAAGAAGAAACCCTAAGGGTCTTCGCGGAGAATCTCCAAAGTGAAATGAAGGAGGCAGAGACCCTGAGGGTCTTGGTTGAACCCGTTGGCTTTGCCATCCCGACCTGGGCGGGCGGGAAAAACAACCCGCTGGTACGCGCTTTCTTGAGCGGGATCAGGTCGCAGGGCGGTGAGCCGCGCTTCGTCTATAAAACGGGCACCGCCGACGTCAATATCGTCGCGCCCCTGTGGGGATGTCCGGCCGTGGTGTATGGACCCGGAGATTCGAGTCTTGATCATACGCCCAATGAACATATCCGGCTTGACGAATATGAAAAATCGGTGCAGGTCTTGTGCAATGTCTTAAAGACACTGATCAAGTAAATGAGATTTAACCAAAAAAGACTCCCGCGACAGAGTCCTTTTTGGTTATTTACGAAACCCATGAAACTATAAAAAGCTCGCGCAAAAAACTTTGTTCATGGTCTCCGCGTTGAACGGTTTTGCACCACCCAGTTCAACTAATGTGAGGAAACTTGAGCTGGTCTGGCTGAAAATAAACCATTAAGCCTGGGGCTCAACGACAAGTTTGATGGCAGTTCTAACCTTGTCTTCGATCGTCACATCTGCGAATTCCGGCACACAAATCACGTTGATGCCATCGCTCTTCAGATACCCGGTTGCCAGGACAAGCGCCTTGACAGCCTGATTGACTGCTCCCGCGCCGATGGCTTGCACTTCCGCGCGACGATGTTCACGGACTACACCTGCAATTGCGCCGGCAACGGCGGATGTACGCGAAGTTGCAGAAACTTTGATCATATCCATGGTAAGCCTCCAAACAGTAATTGCGATATTGAACTTACACTTTGCTTTGTGACCGCTTCGGAAGATACAAAGACTGGGGAGGTAAACCAAATTCGCGTTTACCTGCCAATTTGTGCGCCTCCTCATCCGCAACATTGGATGATTTTATTAAAGGCATTGTAAAATAGAATGAAGTATGGTTCAATAGACATGTACTGTTTTGATCTAGACGTTTGTACTGAATTTTGGAGATACCTTGCCAGTTCATAATTCTGCTCTTTTGCCATCCTATCCAGACTCATTGACGGAGAAACCATGCCAGCAGAAAAAGTTCGCGTTGCGATCCTCGATGATCACCCGAGTATCATTGACGGATTTATTTACCGTCTGAGCAGTACTCCTGAAATTGAAGTTGTTGCAACAGCGACAGTAGGTGAGGAACTGGAGCCACTCTTAGCCAAACATCGTGTCGATGTCCTTCTGCTGGATCTCAGCGTCCGCACCTCGCCAGACAACCCCAACCCTTTCCCCATCCTGCATGCCATCCCGAAACTGCTGCAAAAATATTCCAATCTTTCCGTGCTGATCATTTCGATGTATTCCGAGCCCGGTCTGATGCGTTCGCTGATCGAAGTGGGCGCGAGTGGATACATTCTGAAAGACGATCAGGCGGCGTTCAAGGAACTTGGAAATATCGTTTTGTCAGTCGCACGCGGCGGGATCTTTTTTAGTAAGAAGGCGCACGGACTCTATTTGCAGGCTGAGAACATGGCAAACGGTGACTTGCTCACCCCTCGTCAAATGGAAGTGATATCGCTGTGCGCGGCCTATCCGGATGCCAGCACGGCGGACCTCGCGCAGATGATGACGATTTCCAATTCGACGGTGCGGAATCTGCTCTCCAGCCTGTATCTGAGACTGGGAGTCCATTCGCGTACCGCTGCCGTGGAGAAGGCGCGCGAAATGGGGCTGATCACGCCCCGCCCGCCTACGTTTGCAAGTTGACCGATCTCGCTGAGGCTGCGCAAGCGAAGTGCCGTTGACAGCGTCCTGTGGCTCTGCGCAGGCTGAACTCAGGGAAGATCACTACGCAGGTCAGACAGTCCCAAATCGCGCAGTTCTTCGCTCACATAAATTTCCCCTTCCAAAATGTGCTGAATGCCCGTCAGGATGCCGCGAGGATCATCCTTGATCAAATAACCGCGCGCGCCTATGGCGATGGCGCGGCGGGCGTGCTGAGGCAGGAGATGGCCCGAGAGGATCGCGCAGCGCAGGTCGGGGTAAGAATCGCGCAGCTTCTCCAGAAGTTCAACGCCGGTCATATCCGGCAGGGAAAAATCCACCAGTGCCAGATCGACGTTCAGCGTTCGTAGTTTTTCGAAAGCCTCCTCGGCATCCCGGGCAACAGCCACCACCTGCAGATTTTGATTTTGGCCCAGCATGGTGAGCAAAGCCTTCGCGAAGCCCGCGTGGTCCTCCACGAGGAGAATGGAATATACGCTCATGCGTTAATCACCAGTTGTGTAAAAGTTTTCATCATACATTCCTTAATTCATCGTTCACATAAATTTCTCCCTCCAGGACACGCCGAACTCCTGCTAGAATCCCCTCGGCATGATCTTTGACCAGATGCCCACGCGCGTCCGCTCCCGGACGTGTTCTTAGAGTTCCCGGTGGGCGCGCGTGATCTCCTCCAGCTTGCTCTTCCTTTCCTTGTTCACGGTCTGCCGTTCTTCCTGACTCGTTTCCAGTTCTTCGGCAGCGGAGGCGCCAATACCCACGACCGTTAGCTCGTCGTTCAGCAGGGGGTGAGAATTTACTTTATTCGTTTTTCGTGATTTGTAGTGGGGTTTTGGCGATTGTGCAAGTTGTTTTTTGCTTGTAGAAGCCATTTGTTTGTAGATGGTTACTTCCTTATTTTCTTCGATGTGGAAGGTTGTAACCTCGTCTTTCATTATACACCTTCTCATCTGTAAGGACATATTACTTGAAAGAAAAACTTATAGACGATATGGGCGGTTCCCGTTGTCCAACTTTGGCGGGGCAATGACGTAATAGTAATGAAAGGAGTTCATATTGAGAGAAATTGGAGGTCTTGGAGTGATACATTTCACACACCCTTGAAATGAGACACTTGCTTTGGATCCTGGGCATCTCGAAAACCGGTTTCTATTTTCTCGATGTTGCCTAAGCGAATTCTCATAAAGGGATACGATGATGGCAGTTATAATCCTGCCGCCGCCCTAATTCCGAAAAGAAGCGAAACTTTCCATACACAATGGGGTTTCGATGATAGGCACTAAGGAGTAATTAAATGACAGCTGAGAATACAAGAGTATCTTTTTTTGACCGTCCCAACGTCGAAAAGGGCATGGTCAATGTTGGACAGAGCATTCCTTTTGGGATCGAGTGTGTCAGCAATCCCGCCGTGGGTATTGCAGGCGTTTATGGTACCTGGGGTCAGAGTTACGACAATGACTCCCTGCCCGAGTTCCTGGAGCAGCGTCTTGGACGCCCGATTCCCGCGAACGAACGGCTGAATCTGTCCGAGCTGGGTTTTCGCAGCCGGCACCATCTCCCGTTAAACCTGACTCGTGAGCAGCATACCCAGCTCGAGATCGAAATTGGGACGCGCTTCCTGCGGGAGGCGATCAAAGCTTGTAACTGGCAGCCCTCGGAAGTGGAAGCTGTGCTGATCGGTATGAGTGCTCCTGTTTCTGAGGATTATCTGAATAGAATCACGAGCGCGGCAGGCATTCCTGAAGGGGCATTGAAAGTATCCATTCATAAAGCTTGTGACGGCTCCACGAGCAGCCTGCACCTCGCGTTGAACCCGGAATTGCCGGAGAATGAGCACCTCGACCATAATATTGCCGAATCACTATATGGAAAGAAGGTGCTGGTGGGCGGCATTGAAGGGCTGAGCCGCTTTATCGTTTCATCGCATGATGCGAACGCTTTGCAGTTGTTTGGCAACGCCGCGGGGGTCGTGGGCGTGATTCCCGGCAAGACCATGAAATTCCTGGCTGGCAGATCACGCGAAGTGTTCGATGATGATGGTGTGCTGCAGGTGCAAATGTATTACCCCCATTCGAAGCAGAAGATGGATGGCGGCAGCAACGTCGATGTGACCGAACCGTTCGAGCACAACATCCGCGTCGCGGGTTTGATGCACGAGCCGCAGGACGGTTCATCGATTGCAATGGCGGGTCCCATGGGCATGGTCAAATTGTTCGTGCGCACGGGTGTGCAGGTGGTACGTGAGGTTTATGCTGCCTATCAAGCCAGGCTGGATGAATTGGGAATGGCTGGCAAGTCATGGGCTGTTACGATTGTCCATCACGCCAATTATAAGATCAATAGACTCAAGGAAAAGCATTTGCTGAATGAAGGGGTCCCTGTACAAATGCCGTGGCTCTTGAGCGAGTTTGGGAACGTCAGCGCAGCTTCGAACATGATCGCGTTCCTGCGCGAACTGCCAAACATGAAGCCGTTCGATCACATCCTGATCGATGGCTTTGGTGCAGGCACGTACTACGACGCATTGGCAGTGGAACTTGGAGGCTAACACTATTCCGCGGCCGCCCTGGAAAGCCGAAGGTGGACAGCGGCACGAGTTTCCATATTGATTTGTTTCTTCCGTCCGGTCGCTTAGCCGGACGGATTTTTCTTGTAACCTCCCATTCCCAATCTCGTCTTGAATGTGTAACAAATTCACGTGCACCTGGGAACTGGGATAATGTACCGCCTTGACCACAATCAGGATATTGTTGAGCTGCTTGAGAAATTAAAGGGACTTCGAGCGGAGTACCCTGCTGAGCTGTTGTCTGCCCGGCGGTTTTCATTTGTCAGGTTGGTCAACCGTTACATCATCGCGTTGTTGTAGGTCTGAACAGATCAAATGATATAAAAAACTCCCGCAAGGGAGTTTTTTTATGGAATGACTACAAGCCAGCTAGCTCTGAGCGGCTGCACCGCGCCCGAACCAGGACTTCCACTCCTGTTTTTCCCACAGCACCAGGATCGGTGCAGCAATAAAAATGGAGGAGTACGTACCACTGAAGAGACCCACCAGCAGGATCACGGCAAATTCCTGCAGGGTGATGCCGCCGAAGAGCGCCAGCGCCAGGAGCAGGAATTCCACGGTCATGAGTTGGGTATTGATCGAGCGCTGCAGGGTTTGCACGATCGAATGATTGACCAGGGTTTCGTACTCGAGCCGCCGCAGCACGTTCGAATTCTCGCGGATGCGGTCGAACACCACAACTTTATCCTGCACCGAGAAACCGATCACGGTCAACAACGCGGTGAGGAAGAGCGAATCGATCTGCCAGTCGAAGAAATACGCGCCGAAGCCTGCGATGCTGAACACCACTGCCACATCGTGGATCATGGCGATGATCGCGCAGACGCCATAGCGGGACGCATTCGGGACTTTCCGGAAAGCGTACGTGATGTAGATCACCACTGCCAGCGCAGCCACGGCGACCGCCAGCGCCGCGCGTGACGTGACTGCCGCGCCAATGCTGGGACCCACGCTATCCTCACGCAGCAGGGTCACTTCTCCGCCGCTTTGGGCCTGCAGCTCGTTGAGAATGGTCCTGCGTGTGTCGATCGTGAGAACGGAAGAGCGGATCAACATTGTCCCGCGGTCGGTGGTTTGGACCTGGGCGTCATTGATCCCGGCGTCTTCATACAACCGGATGATTTCTGTGTTCGTCAGAGGTCTGCCACTTTCGAACTTGAGTTCCAGCATGGAGCCGCCGGTGAAATCGATCGCAAGCGGCAGCCCGCGTACGCCAAGCATAATAAGTCCCGGGATGATCACCAGGAGCGAAATCGCAAAGTACAGGTAACGTTTACTGAGGATGTCAATCATGTTTTTTCTCTCGTTGCTTAGATGCCGAACCAGGCCTGCAAATTCTGCGGCTTGAAGTTCCGTAACACGATGGTAAGCAGGGTCCGCGTCACATAGATGGCAGTGAACAATGATATAGCCACGCCAAGTGCCAGTGTGAGCGAAAAGCCCTTCACAATTGTGGCGCCAAACTGGGATCCAAACCAGTAGAGGATGGCTGAGGTGATGATCGTCGCCAGATTCGAGTCGCGGATGGAGGACCAGGCCCGGGTCCAGCCCTGATCGACTGCCTGGACCAGATTCCGCCCGTTCCGCAGTTCTTCCTTCAAACGTTCGAAGATCAGGATGTTGGCATCCAGCGCCGCGCCGGTACTGAGCAGGAAGCCTGCAATGCCGGGCAGCGTGAGCGTGAAGTGGAAGTATTTGAAGATGGCAAATGCGATCGCCGCGTAAAAGAGGATGGCGAGGGCGGCGACAATGCCCGGCAGGCGGTAGTAAATCACCATGAAGAGGATCACAATGATCATGCCGATCAATCCAGCCACGAGACTCTTTTGGAGCGAGTCCTCGCCGAGCGTCGGACCCACAATCCGTGTTTCGACTTCCTTCAGGGGAACGGGCAGGGAACCATAACGCAGTTGCACTGCCAGTGTGTTCGCCGATTCCGCTGTGAAGTTGCCGGTGATCTGTCCCTGGCCGCCGGGAATGGCGCCCTCGATGCGCGGCGCCGAGATCACCCGCCTATCCAGGGTGATTGCCAGGATTTTACCTATGTTTGCAGTGGTATGTTGAGCAAAAATCGTTGTGCCTGTCGAGGAAAGCGTGAAGTCAATCGCCGGTTTGCCGGACTGGTCCACGCCTACATTGACGCTGCGAAGCTCTCGCCCGGTCATGACCGTGTGATACACCGTCTGTGGTTCGGTGGCTTCCGCGGTCGGAGTGGGCTCCGCCGGAGTTTCCGTTTGCGAAGGCGTGGCATCTGGCGTCTCCGTTGCTGAAGCCGGCGTGCCGACAGGTGAGGTCTCATCTGTGGAACCACTGGTCAAATCCGTCATAAGAATGGTTCCTTCCTCCGGCGTGAAGTCGCCCGTATCTACAAACTCGAGCACCCCTGTCTGACGGATGGTGCCAAGAATGGCTTCTGTATCTTCAGCCCCGGGGAAATCTCCCACAATGCGGCTGCCGCCTGCCACCTGGATCAGGTTTTCGCTGACGCCCAGGGCGTTGGTGCGGTTTTCGATGATCGTGCGCGCAGTTTCCAGATCAGCCGCCTCGACCTTGACCCCCGGAGGCATATCGGGTTCAAGGACGACCTGCAGACCGCCTTGCAGGTCGAGCCCAAGCCGGGGCTCGACGTTGCGTTGGAAGAGCATCGCGTCAGGATTGAAGGGATTGAGGATCTGGATCTCGCGACTCACATCCACCCATATGGCAAGGGCAGCGATTATGAGAATGAGAACCAAACGGGTGTAAAGATTTCGGATCATGCGTAGGTATCTCCATCCATAAAAATGTGGCGCTGGGTTTCGGTACGAACGGAAAAGCACCGTTCTACTCAACCATCGTGCGCCACGCGGCGCTGATTATACCCCTGTTGGATGGACGTGGGTAGGAGAAATTGCCAATTTGTCCTACGGATAAACCCACTCGTTGAAAATCTCATCCAGATCACATGCGCAATGTTTCTCCGCAAGCGACTGCAATGCTTCCGGTGTGGCAATACCCCAGGAGAGCGTCTGGGTATATTCCCTGAGGAAGGCATCGAATGCCTCTGTGCCTATTTTTTCCTGCAGGGCGACGAAGAACAACGCTCCGCGCCCGTAGACGATCGCACCGTATTCCTGCCCGGAATATTCGGCAACCGGCCGACCGATCGGAATATTTGCCCGGCCCACATTATTCCAGCGGTCCTCGAGCGAACTGCGAAAGCCCTGGGCTCCGTTGGGTCCGTACTCATCGGTGAAATATTGAAGCGTGACGAATTGAGTCAACGACTCGTCCAGCCACGGGTCGTCGAGTTGGTCGCCGCCGACAAGGTTGTAGAACCATTGATGTCCCACCTCGTGCGCGACGGTCGACTCCATGTAAACGCTTCCGGTTGTGCCGCGATAGTTCTGCTCAACATCGTAGATGCGCGACGTGATCGCGATCATGCCCGGGTATTCGATACCCAGGGCGAGCGTTGGCGTCGCGACAATATCAAACTCCGTGTACGGAAAAGGCGCATAGCGCGTGCTGAAAACTTCGATCGCCTGCCCGGCAATCTCCAGCGCCATTTGTGCACCTTTCTCGAAACCGTCCGGTGCATAGCTGCGAATGGTGACTTCGCCGAAGGTCTGCGATATTTCTTCATAGTTGGGACTGGCGACCAGGTAAAAATCACGGGCGGGACCACTCGCAACGCTCAACGTCTGAAGCGGCCCGGCTTCGTCGGCGCGGAGCCTCTGCCCGGACGTGACCAGCGTTAACCCTTTCGGCGCCTCGATCTTTACCAGAAAGAAGGATGCATCTGCATAGGTCACGTCTCCACTCTGGGGCGGGATCTCTGCATTCCAGCCCTCGTCATCATAAACTGCGATCATGGGATAGGCATGGGCAAGCGTCAGCACCTCATCGAAATAGGCAAGCACTCCATAATTCAGTTCGACAGATTGCGGGACGGTGATGGCGAATTCCATACTCAAAACGACACTTTGACCTGGCGCAAGGGGCTTCGGTAATGGCACCACCAGCAGGCTGTCTTCCAGTTCATAATCCGGCGTGACAGATCCTTCATCCACTTTTACATTCGACACGATCATCTCGCCGCCCAGGATATTGGGGAAGAGGCGGAAATGGACTGCCTCCAATGAGACCTCTTCCGCATTTGTGTAGCGGACCTGCTCGGTCCCTGTAACGTGATAGTTGTCGTCTGCAATTTTGAATTCCAGATGATAAACGCTGGCATTCGGCAATTCATCGAGGGTCGCTTGTTCCGCTGTCACGAGTCCACTTTTGAAGAGGGAGCGGTCTTCCCAGGGAGTATCGAATATATCGGGTACCGGAGAAGGAGTGGCTGTGGGAGTAGCCTTCGGCTGGAAAACAGAACAGGAAACGAGAACCAGGCTGAGGCTGAGAAAAGAAACGAATAATCTATTCATGGATTGATTTCCTTCAAATAGTCCAGCACTTTCTGCAGGACTTGTTCGGGAGTCAGGTCATCTGTATCGATCAGCAAATTTGCATGCTGGCGTGCATGACTGAGCCGGCGCAGTTGTTCCTCGTGATCCTTTGGCTGCCAGTTCAATTTGCGGCGCCTCGTGCTGACGAGGAAGGATGCATTCAGATAGATCAAAATGTCAGGCTTGGTGATTTTCTGCCACATGGCTTGCACGTAGGAATGTTCCTGTGCGATATGACGGCAGGTGTAACCATGGTTTTTAAGCCCCGCGCTGAGAGTGGATTTGCCTGCACCACAGGGTCCGACGATGCCAATAAGAAGCTTATTACTTGGAGGCTCCATAAAAATCTTGTAGTAGCGACTTCAGTCGCTCTTGTTCCTGATGACTGAAGTCGTCACTACAAACTCATTGATTATCCTGCATCAACCGGCTCAGTTGGTCGGGTCCGCCCAGGACGGCGAGCGTGTCGCCCGCATGCAGCGGACGCGTGTCTGTGGGATGCATTTCAGATTGATGGTCATGTCTGAGCAGGATGATGTTCAGATGATAGT
Organism: Anaerolineales bacterium; assembly: GCA_016932715.1. Taxonomy (GTDB): domain Bacteria; phylum Chloroflexota; class Anaerolineae; order Anaerolineales; family Villigracilaceae; genus Defluviilinea. The sequence goes on along the minus strand of JAFGCG010000028.1, from coordinate 21,498 downwards.
TATCTTCCACGTACCCGACGGTTTTGTTTGCCAGGCTCGATGAAGAGTGGATCGCCAGGCGCGCCAGGCTGAGCTGCTGACCTTCGATCGAAATCGGATTGGTAACATCTGCGCCGGCCGCTGCCGCCGCAAAGACCGGCGCCGCCATTTCCGTCGCGCTCAGGGCAATGAAGCCAAACTGTTCCTGCAGCGAGTGTGCGAAGTCTTCGTCGAAGATGCGGATCACCACTTGAATGTCCGGGTTCAGCGACCGGGCTTTGAGCGCGATCTGCAGGTTCATGGCATCATTTTGACTGGCGAGAATGATCGTGCGCGCATCCTGGATATTGGCAGCCTCGAGTGCGCCGGGGTGCCGGGCATCTGCCTGGATCACCGGAATGCCCATGTCACGGGCGGCGGCGGTTGTATGAGTACCGGGATTGATCTCGACCACGGCAATGTTTTCCCCCATGTCATACAATCGTTCGACAACACGATAACCCAGATGACCAAGCCCGATCAGGACGACATGATTATTCATTGTGGAGGCGACAGCCATTTCCCATTCCTTGCTTCGTGCCCGCCGGTTGAAGAGCAGACTGCCGAAGTCTGCCAGTCCCTGTGCCAGGATGACAATTCCGAGCACGGGCATGACAAAATAGAATAATTGCAAGCCAAAATACTTTGGAAACTCTCCCATGGGCTGCAGGAACGCAGCCGTGAGGACGATGTAAAACGCCTCCATGAGGCTGTGAACCGGGTCTCTAACAGCCCTGGCAATTGCCGAGTAGATCAGCCCGCCGCCGATCACCGCCACTGTAAAGAGAAGTAATGGCGATTGAAATTCTTTGAGCAGGATGAGAGTGTCGCGCCAGCCCGCCTTCCACTGCCTGAGGCGGGCAGATCGTTTTATCATCATCCGAGCCCCTCAATGGGCAGGCGGACTGTCATGCGACGGACATTATCCCCGGCGCGGGCGCTGACCTTGAGGATCAGTACGCTGATATCATCGGCAGGGCGATTTTCATCCAGGCCGACTGCCTCGGCAAGCAGGGTGTCTGCCAGCATTTGCGGGGATGGGTCCTGATCTTCCAGTATGGAGCGAACGGTCGCGCCGATGTCCATCGGCAGGCCGCGGCGTTTGCCTGCATGCAGCAGCCCGTCGGTGTAGATGATAATGGTTAGACCCGGCTCGATTGGCACCTCCGTGATCAGCGGCCGGATGTTGCGGGATGTGCCAAGCGGGATGCTTTCCTCTTCGAGACAGCCGATTTGTTCGCCGCGGCAGACAAACATGGGCGCAGGGTTGTTGCGGGTCAGGACGATCGTGCCGCTGCTCAGATCCACGGAGGCAATGTTGAGTGTGCTGATGACCTTGCCCTGTCTCTCCGTGAATAGCGCGTCGGAGGCGGCGCGCGCAGCCGCCCCATCCCGCACTCCCTCGGCAAGCAGGCTGATCACCTTGCGAACGACCATTTGCGAAAGGGCTTTGGCGCCGCGCCCGGATGTTTGCCCGTCAGCCAGGACAACCGAAAGCCCGCCGTTGGGCCGCTCGACGACCTCCAGTGTGTCGCCGCTCTCCGAGGTTGCGTATTTGTTGACTTTTGCCGCCGCGATCTGAACTTCCATACCTTCATTTTACTATGGGATAGACCTCACAGGTCTTAAGACCTGTGAGGTCTGATGTCCTGAGCGTGTTCTTCATAATGCCAGAACGTATTTGCCGCGATGGCTTCCCAGAGCGGCTCTCCTCCCTGCAATCGAAAGCGCGCTGGGTCAAGGATGTCCTCTTCCGGGCTTGTTTCCACCAGCCTCAGAGCCTCTCCATGTGTCCTGTCGAGGTCGCGCAGGATATCGTCCAGCGGCCTGTCACGGTTTTCCTGGTTGATCTGCTCGTTGAGCTTGTTCAGTTCGTCGTCCGGCATGTTGTAAGGCTGTGGCAGCCGAGGATGTTCTCCATGCAGTCTTTCTTTCATCCATTGGATCATGCGCTGTTCATGGACGACAATATGCGCCACGGTGTCCTTGACCGACCATTTCCCGACGGCACCTGCCTGCTGCATTTGCTCACCTTCGAACTCCACCAGCAACTCTTTGAAGCGGTCGTATCCATTTTGGATGGATGCCAGAAGCTGGGGCTTGCTCATCGCGTTCACTGCCCATCGCCTTTGCCATTGCACCGTGCCGCGCGCATGGACTATTTCTCTCCGACATAAGCGATCACATCGATCTCTACCAGCATGCCTTTGGCTGGCAATTGGCTGCCCACAGTCGTACGCGCCGGTTTGGGGTCAGGGAAGTATGTGGCATAAACCTTGTTGTAGGCTTCGAAGAGCGCCACGTCACTGAGATGCACGCTGACCTTGACCACATCTGCCATGGTCGCGCCGGCCGCGGCGAGGATGATCTTGATGTTCTCCAGCACACGGGCGGTCTGTTCTTCGATGGTGCCAAGAACGAGCTGGCCCGTGGCGGGGTCGAGTGGTCCCTGCCCGGAGACAAAGATGAAGTCTCCGGCGCGGATCCCCTGTGAGTACGCTCCAATGGGCGACGCACCAGATTTGGTACTGATTTGCTGCCTGGGCATATCGAATCTCCTTATGTGATTTTGGGGTGATCATAAAAACATTGTAGCATCATTACAAAAAAGTTAGTTGCTGCTAATGGCTCTTGACTCTCCATTGAACTATACTATAATGTGCCTTGCTCGACGTCAGGGTGCCCCCCTCACTCTGACGTCGAGCATTTTAATCGCCTGCCTACTTGACGCACGCTTATCCTACCGCTATAATCTGCCCGCTCGATTAGAAAAGCTCAGGGGCGGGATAACCCTGCCCGTATAAATTAAGGAGTAAGTCGAATGCCCCCACATCCAAAGCGCAAACACTCAAAGAGCCGCCGCAATATGCGCCGCGCGCACGACGCCTTGCAGCCCCGTAACCTGACTGCCTGCTCGAACTGCGGTTCGATGCGCCTTCCACACACCGTCTGTCCCAATTGCGGATTTTACGAAGGTCGCGAAGTTGTTGAAATCAAGAAAGAAAAGAAAAAGGCCGAGTAGCAGGGTTCAGCATCTGCCGAACCTTGCTGGGCAGTTGCCCTGAGTCTACAAAGCGGGTCGTGACGAACACGACCCGTTTGTGTTTAATATAAAAATCATTACGCTGTTCAGCGCGAAGGACAATGGAGACACATGAAACTACACCCGCAAACCACCGCATTCGTATTTCCCGGTCAGGGTTCACAGGCTGTTGGCATGGGCAGGGAACTGGCTGAAACGTATCCGGTTGCCAAAGAGACGTTCGACCAGTCCGACGCCGCTCTCGGCTTTTCGCTCTCACAGTTGATGTGGGAGGGACCCGCAGACAGCTTGAATGAGACGGTCAATACCCAGCCTGCGCTGTACGTCCATTCGGTTGCCGTCTGGAGGACATTTACCCTTCACCACCCGGATTTTGCGCCTGCCGCTGTGGCCGGACATTCTCTCGGCGAACTATCTGCTCTGACCGCCTCCGGCGCCTTATCCTTTGCCGACGGGCTGCGGCTCGTCCGGAGGCGCGGCGAACTGATGAAGCGCGCCGGGGAACTCAACCCCGGCGGGATGGCTGCCATCCTCGGCGTAGATATTCCCACCCTGGATAAAGTATGTGCGGAGGCGAGCACCGCTGATGAGATCGTGCAAGTGGCAAACGACAATTGTCCCGGACAGGTGGTGATTTCCGGTCATAAATCGGCGCTGGAACGTGCGATGGCCGGCGCAAAAGCGGCCGGTGCAAAGCGAGCGTTGCCGCTGCAGGTGAGCATCGCCGCGCATTCTCCGCTGATGGCTTCCATCCAGGCGGAATGGAATTCAGCGGTGGATGCCTGTGGCATCGGAAGCCCACAAATCCCTGTCGTGGGAAATGTCCATGCGAAGTCCATGCTCACGGCCGAGGAGCTGCGCGCGGACATCAAGTCACAGATGCAGTCGCGCGTGCGCTGGACCGAATCGGTGCAGCTGATGCTGACAAACGGGATCCAGGCCTACGTCGAGGCGGGGAGCGGGGAGGTGCTGCTGGGAATGATCAAGCGGATCGAGCCCACCGCGGTGCGAATCCCACTGGGGAATCCAAAAGATTTCGTCGCATTGCAGGAATAAATCGACTATACTTTCAGCATGGCTGATAGTAACGCTCGCATTCAACGTATGGTCAAGGAAGTGACGGGGAATGAGGCTCTTCTGGAAATGCTTGAAGGGGAAGCTGCGGCTGAAATGCTCAATTGGGGCATCACAACAGTGGAAATACTTGTACATAAAACAATGGACCTCGATGATGTCGGGGCAGAACTTGCGCTCATGCCGCGCTTAAAAGCGATCCGGCAATCCATGCGCTCGATTGGGAATTGGGCGGCCGGCAAGTATGCCGACCCGGCAAGCCGTATCCAGCTGCGGGATAAATTATTGGAGCATTTCAGACTAATCTTTGGTGAGGAGGTGCGTTTACCGGCCGCCGAAGAAGTGGATGATGTATTGAATCAAGTCGATGATAAAAACAATACTCCACATCAGCTGATATTAAAGTTAAGAAGGCTGATCGAGGAACCCGGCTAAGCTGCAAAGAGCTGCTTTGCCAGGCCGATGAGTAAGGAGAGCTACATGCCCAGACGACGCGGAATATCGAGGTCCAATGCATCACTCGTATTACTGACCTTGATTGGGATTTTTGTACTTGGTATTTATTATTCACTGACAGGAAAAGACCCGATCGGGGTTTTTGACGGAGAGGTTACCCCGACAGCCCCTATGCCCACAGCAGTGACCGGGAGCGGCGCCTGGTGGGAAGTCTATTTTACTGATCCGATCAACGTGAACAACCCGCAAGCCTGGCAAAATTCCGTCGAGGGGCGTTTGATCGAGAAGATCAATGCCGCCCAAACCAGTATTCACATCGCTTCGTTCGAATTCAATCTTACGCCCGTGGCGGAAGCTTTGGTTGCGGCGAAACAGCGCGGCGTGGATGTGCGCTGGGTGACCGATGATGAGAACGGACTGGAGGCGGATGAGGAACCCGGGCGCGGCCAGTTTGCCATGCTGCAGAAGGCGGAGATCGAAGTCCGTTCTGATGATCGTTCAGCACTGATGCATAACAAGTTCTGGATCTTTGACGGGCAAATCGTCTGGACCGGCTCAACCAATATCACTGAAAACAGCATCTTCAGGCAGGATAATAATGTGATTGTCATCCGCTCATCCGAATTGGCGGCGATCTACGAACGTGAATTCCAGGAGATGTGGAATGGCGAGTTTGGACCAACATCGACCTCCCAGATGGGCAACCAGGCCGTGATGATCAATGAAACGGGGATTGGGGTGATTTTCACTTCGGAAGATCCGGCCCTGGAACAGGCGATCATCCCGATGGTCAATTCTGCCGCGACAAGCATTCGTTTCCTTGCCTTTAGCTTTACCGATTATCCCCTGGCAGAGGCGATGATCAAGCGCTCTCAAGCCGGAATTGGCGTGGCAGGCGTTTTTGAAACGGTTGGCAGCGAGACCGACGCTGCCGAACTCGACACGCTGTTCTGCGCGCAGGTCCCGGTCCGCCAGGATGGGAATCCAAGTTTTATGCATCACAAATTCATTGTTGTGGATGAACGCTATGTGATCACCGGGTCGATGAATTACTCGACCAATGCTGAAAAGAACAATGATGAGAACGTCATTATCATCGATAACGCTGAGATGGCGCGTTTGTATCTCCAGGAATTCGAGCGGGTCTGGAATATGGCTACGGATCCCGCCCCATCCACTTTCATGTGTTCGTAGTCTCTTTTTTCCTGGCTGTAATGTTACGGCCACCATGGATAAAACAAGAAAGGATATCCAGGTATGAACAAAAACACAACATCTGATGGTAGTAAAGCAAAGGCTGCTTTGAAAAAGCCAGCAGCCCAGCCGCAAACGCGCGGCCTGGATCTGGCCTCGCTGTTCAATGTGGCTACTCAAGCCCTGGCTGCCAACCAGTCATCCCTCAACCAGGCGGATACAGAGAACCAGAATCACGGCGACAATATGGTGCAGGCGTTTCAAATGATCTCCCAGGTAATGGCAGGCCAGAAGGATGCTCCCCCTTCTCAACAACTGAGTCAGGCAAGCCAGTATCTGTCTCAGCATGGCACAAGCGGCTCAGCGCATGTCTACTCACAGGGACTGGCACAGGCCGCGCAACAATTCCAGGGACAATCCGCTGTGACGCCCGACAATGCCATGATGCTGATCCAATCGCTCCTGGGGGGCGGACAGCAAGCTGCTCCGTCTGCTTCGCAGACAGGTGGGGATCTGCTGGGCTCTTTACTCGGAGGAGGGCAGGGGACCTCCCAGGGCGGTGATTTGCTTGGATCATTGCTGGGTGGAGAGCAATCGGCGCCACAGACTGGCAGCCAGCAATCAGACGGGATCGACCTTGGTGACCTGTTGAATGCCGGTATGACCTTCATGAGCGCCAAACAGCAGGGACAGGACAATTTGCAGGCAGCCCTGACGGCTTTGATGTCCGCGGGACCGATGGCTAAGCCGCATCGCCAGCAATCGGGCCAGCTTGTCGCAAACGCATTGCTTCAGGCAATTAGCGGCATGGCGCGGCGGAAGTAATAGTTTTGAAGGAATAGGCAGGAACAGGAAAAGCGCCCATTTGGGCGCTTTTCAGATTCTGGGCTGCTTCGTGGACACTACCAGGCCGGCGTAAGATTGCCCTGCTCATCCTGCCAGTAGGGTACCCAGGCAAGCGAGACCAATTGAACGAGGATGTCAGCCTTCTTGGGTTTGATCGAAATGGTTTCCAGGGTCTCGCTCAATGGATCCAATTTCTCAGCCAGGGCCGCAGATTCTGTATCAAACTGTGTTTGCAGATCGGCCAATTGCTGTTGAACTGCCTCAGCGGTTTCATTTGCGCGCGCGACATCGCCGCTCTCTTCCATTGCGCGGCCTGCCCGCCGGGCAGCGCTGCTGGCGCGGCTGACTGTGCTGCTAAGAGCCTTGCGTCCTGTGAACGCGCCCAGCAATGTAGCGCCAACAGACAGGGCAGTCTGCATTTTTGCCTGGTTTGCCTGTTCCTGTTGCTTTTGGACGGCAGCCTGGGCTTTGCGCTGGCGCTCCTGTAAAGAAACGATCTTGGATGCGTACTTCTTTCGCAGGGCTTCCACCATGTCATCCCGTTTTTCACGCGACAGCTGCTGCATGCGGATACGAAAATCACGCTCGTCCTCGCCAGGCTGCGAGACTTCCTTCAGGCTGGGGCTGCGGTTCAAGTTGATCGCCTGCGAGCCATAAAGCCAGTTGGTAAAGTCTTTGCTCCAGGCAGTGTAATTCTTCGCCTGGCTGGCGCAGGCAGGCAGATTACCAAACTGTGCGCCAGCCCGGGCAGACTTTTCCAGGTCAGTAGCTGGAATGCTGATCTCTTCAGCCGAATCCCATGTCACGGGGATGGCGTCGTCGGTGATCGGTGTGAGAAAGACTTTGCTCTCTGAAACATTGACTTTTGCTTTTGCATCCGCAAAATTGATCTTGGCCGCGCCGATAATTTTGGGTTCATAGACCAGCTTGTTTCCGGCCGCGCCGCTGCCGCGTGCGGGCAGGAAGAATTCCGAGATTCCGGGTGGCAGGGCTGGTTTGCCTGACGAAACGGCCGGCGGTATTGCATGAGTCTCGGCAGACACGGGGGAGGGACCCGCCGGGGTAGCCTGAGGAGCAAGTGAGGTCGCGGTACTGCGCAGCGGGTCCATCAGGACTTTGATCTGGTCGCGGGTCAGGGGACCGCGCATGTACGAGAGGACCCAGCGCGTCTGCATAAGTTCCGGAGCATCCTCATGTGTGTTGTTCATCAGGAAGACGCGGTTGCCAAGGCTGGAAAGGATTTTTTCGATCTGTCCCCGGTTGAACTGGGCGCCCGCCGCAGCACTCTCGAGCCCATCGAGCAGGCGTGCTTTGTCGCGTTCCGTCTGCAAACGGCCGATGAACCATGTTCCGATATTGGAAAGCGCCTTGTAATCGAGGTCAACGGGATTTTGAGTTGCCAGCACTATGCCGATCCCGAAGGCGCGTGCCTGTTTGAGCAGGGTAAGCATAGGCAGCTTGGAAGGCGGGTTTGCGAGCGGCGGCAGGTAGCCAAATATCTCATCCATGTAGACCAGGGCGCGCAGGCTGGTGGTGCCCGATTGACCGCGCATCCAGCCCAGGACCTGGTTCATTAGCAGCGAGACAAAGAACATGCGCTCAGGGTCGCTCAGGTGGGCAATGGAAAAGATTGCCACGCGCGGCTTGCCGCCCGGTGTGTACAGGATCTGTCCGATGTCGAGTGGGATGCCCTTCAGCCAGGTGCTGAAGCCGGGGGAAGCCAGCAGGTTATTCAGTGCCATGACCAGGCCGAAACGTTCCTTGGATGGATAGAAGGATTCGAGATCGAGCACGCCGATCTTCGTCAGGGGAGGGGTCTGCACCTGCTGGATCAACGCCGCCAGGTCCATGTCCTGTCCCTGCCGCCAGGTATGATCCAGAATGGTGGAAAGCAGGATGTGTTCCCGGCTCTGAACGGGATCCGCCTCGATCCCGACCAGACCGAGCAGGCTGGTGACGGTTGTGCTGATCCTTTCCCGCAGGAGATCGTTGTCATCACGGATGGCAGCTTCCGGTGCGGCAAAGGACTTCAGGATCGAAACGGGAATGCCTGTATTACTGCCGGGTGTGTAGATGTGCATTTCGACAGCATTGAGCAGGCGCTGGATGCGTTCGCCGCTCTGTCCCCAGCCTGCCAGCCCGTTCTTCCATGTGTCCGCCTGTTTGTTGGCGTATTCTTCAGGTGACATGCCTTTTTGGCGAGCATCATCGAGGTTGATCCAGGGCAGGAAATCCTCGCCGCGCAGCTGAGGAAAAGTCAGCAGCAGATTGGCAAGATCGCCCTTTGGGTCAATCAGGATCGCCGGCACACCGTCAATGGCAGCCTCTTCGATCAGAGCAAGGCACAAGCCCGTCTTGCCGCTGCCGGTCATACCCACACAGACCGCGTGTGTGACCAGGTCCTTTGAATCATAGAGTAAGAGCTCGTCTTTTGGCTTCTGAGCCTTGAGGTCATAAACCCGCCCAAGGTAAAACGATCCTAGCTTTTCGTAGTCCTCCATGGGGCACTCCTTTTCAGTGAATACACCTTGCTGTTACTGCTATTGTACAACATAAACTCATTGAACGCAGAAGGGGCAGCCTGCGGGCAGTGTTCTTTGTGCCGGGCTTGGAATGGGTGCATCGAAGTGATTCGACTTGCGGAAACCCGAGCAAACACAGAATCGGATATATAATAGCTTCGCGTTTCCCGCTTTCCAAACCCAAGAAAGGAGTCTGCCATGTCTGTCGCTCGTATTACAGAGATCAAAGCCTCATCCACAAAGAGTTTTGATGATGCCATTCGAGAGGGAGTGGCGCGAGCTGTGAAAACGCTCAAAAACGTCAAATCGGCCTGGATCCAGAATCAGGATGTGCTTGTAGATGAGAATGGCGATATCGCGGAATATCGCGTGCAGCTGAAGGTCACGTTTATTCTGGAAGATTGATCAACCCTGTCTTGCAAAGAAAAGCGCCCGCCTGGGCGCTTTTCTTATTCCATTTTGTGGCCAGGATTCGCCTGGTATTCCGCTTTGTAGCTTCAGGTATCGAGTTATAATTATTTCGTCCGAAGAGCCGATCGTCAGAGTCGTTTTGAGTGGCTGCATAGCTTGATCTGGTTGGAGAGAATCTCTCGCCAGATTTATTTTGTCTTCACTCCTGGGAAGCCGCCGAACCCGGCACACTGAACTGGATGCCGGGCAGATTACTTGTGAATAAATTAACGATGTAGTGTATAATAGCCGGAATTTAAGTGCCAGTGGTTAGATAGCTACCTGGTCAAAGATGTTTCTCTGACCAGATTTTGTAAATTTCCATCCTGTAATCATCCCCTCTCTTTTTCGCATTGAATCGAGTGGAACCTTCTTGAAGACCCCGCGCTAGTGTGGGCGCCACGACGAAGCAGGGAGTGGAAAGCCAATGGAGCACCTATGAAGTTAAGCAAACTAGCCAGTGAGATTGCCGAATCTCCCACCTTCGCGCTCAATGAGGAGGCACGACTGTTGCGGGAGCGCGGGGAAGCCGTGATCAATTTGGGGATCGGTGAACCCAAGAACAAGACGCCCATCGCGGCGATCCTTGCCTCCGCCGCCAAATTGACCAGTGGGGAAGTGAAATATACCCCGCCGGATGGATTGCCTTCCCTCAAGAAGGCAGTCATCCGTTATACGGAAGAGAACTACGACCGCCTGGTAGCCCCGGAGAATGTCAGTATTACCAACGGGGCGAAACAATCCCTCTTCAATATTTTTTATTCCATCCTGAATCCACAGGATGAAGTCATCGTGATCGCGCCGTACTGGGTCTCCTACAAGGAGATCATCAAGATGTGTATGGGGATCCCGGTCGTCGTCACTCCGGAAGATGGCACATTCGTTCCGCGGTTCGAGGATATCGAAAGGGTGGTCACCTCCTCCACGCGGGCAATTATTGTCAACAGCCCGAACAATCCCTCAGGGGCGATCTATCCGCCTGAATTGATCGAGAAGATTGTCGGGATGTGTGAGAAGAAGGGCATCGTCATGGTCTGCGATGACATCTACCACAAGCTGACGTTCGATCGCAATGTGGCTGTGCCTGCTTATCATTTCACCAAGAAGGACATCGAGAACTCTCACATTGTTGTGGTCAATGGGGTGGCAAAGCTGTATGGTATGACCGGCTTTCGGATCGGCTGGGTCATTGCGCCGCGTGATCTCGCGATTATCATGGGCAATGTTATTGGGCAGACCACGTCCTGTGTCTCGCCGGTTGCACAGGCGGCGGCCGAAGGTGCGCTGAATGGTCTGCAATCGGTCGTCGAGGCGCTGCGCCTGCAGATCCAGAACAATCGGGACGTGGTCATGCAGGAAATGCGTACGTTCAATGGAGCCCGTCTGATCGAACCAAAGGGAACATTCTACGCTTTGCCCGACATCCGCGCCTTCAGCAACAACTCGGTGGAAGTGTCGAAGTTCCTGCTCAAGAAGGCGATGGTGGTGGTGGTGCCTGGGAAGGAATTCGGCATGGAAGGCCACATCCGCATCTCGTTCGCGGGCTCGGTCAAAGACGTGACCGAGGGGATCGCGCGCATCAAATGGGTGCTCGACCCCACCAGCCCGAATGAAATCTACATTGGCGATAAGAAATTGATCCGTGATTGGATGTAGGAGAAACAACAATGAATAACTTGCTCAACATCAAAACCCCTGCGGAACCCGTTGCACAGACGCGTAAGGCGGACTACAACCTGTCCAATCACAGTGTCTCGAATTTACGGCTGGCCTATTGGAATCTATCAACCGAGGCGCTTTACGAAGAGGCGATATTTCGTGGAGAAGGCGCCACCGCCATTGGGGGACCTCTCCTCGCTTACACGGGCAAGCATACTGCACGCTCTGCGAATGACAAATTTGTGGTACGCCACTCTGATTCCGAAAACAATGTTTGGTGGGGTCCCTATAATCGTCCCTTCGACATTGCAAAGTTCGATGCCCTCTACGCTCGTTTGCTTGGATATTTGCAGGGCAAGGATGTGTTTGTCCAGGATGTATATGCGGGTGCAGATGAGAATTACCGCCTGCCTTTCCGTTTTGTGACGGAGCATGCCTGGCACAGCCTGTTTGTCCGCAATATGTTCATCCTGCCGGGCGCCCTGGAAGAATACAAACGGTTTGTCCCTGAATTTACGATCATTGTCGTGCCAGATTTCAAAGCGGCTCCAACGATCGACAATACGAACAGCGAAACCTTCATCGTCCTGAACTTCGAGAAAAAGCTTGCCATCGCTGGCTTTACGGGATATGCCGGTGAGTTGAAGAAAACTGCGTTTACAGTGATGAATTATCTTTTGCCGCTCGAGGGGGTATTGTCCATGCATTGTTCGGCAAACGTCGACCCGCAGGACCCGAACGATGTGGCATTGTTCTTCGGTTTAAGCGGCACCGGGAAAACGACTCTTTCGGCAGACCCGATGCGCCGTCTCGTCGGCGATGATGAGCATGGCTGGAGCGACAACGGCATTTTCAACTTCGAGGGTGGATGCTATGCCAAAGTGATCGGCTTATCGGAAGCTGCCGAGCCGGAGATCTATGCGACGACCAAGCGCTTTGGGACGATCCTCGAGAACGTTCCCTTCGACCCGGTCACTCGCCTCATTGACCTGGAGGATGACACGATCACGGAAAATACGCGCGCTTCCTACCCGTTGGAGTTCATCGCGAACGCCGTCCCCGAAAAGAGAGCGGGGCACCCGAAAAATATTATTCTGTTGACCTGTGATGCGAACGGAGTCATGCCGCCCATCGCGCGGCTCAATCCGAACCAGGCGTTGTATCAATTCATCTCCGGGTACACCTCCAAAATCGCGGGAACGGAAGTCGGCCTGCGTGAGGAACCGGAGATGACGTTCTCCGCCTGTTTCGGCGGTCCCTTCATGGTTCATCATCCCTACAAATATGCGGAATTGCTCAGGTATAAGATCGAACGTTATGGAGTCAAGTGCTGGCTGGTCAACACGGGCTGGGTGGGCGGACCCTACGGAATTGGCAAACGCATTTCCATCCGCTACACACGAGCTTTGTTGAGCGCCGCGCTGACGGGCAGGCTCGATCAGGTGAAGTATACAAAAGATCCCATCTTCGGATTTGAGGTTCCGACGGAATGCCCGGATGTGCCCGCCGAGGTGCTTTCTCCCTCCTCGTCCTGGGGAGACAAGAAGGAATACGACAGGCGCTACCGGGACCTGGCGATGCGCTTCAAGGAAAACTTCGCCAAGTTCACGGATAACACTCCGCCCGAAGTCGTGGAAGCAGGACCCAGGGTGTAGGCTGCCTGGCTCAGCGCGTATCGCTTGTGGCAGATCGCGATAAGCGATACGCGGCCCCGGGAACTTTTCACGGTCAGGGGCGTCCTCATGCTGTGTATTTGAAAGGAGACAGACTGTGAAAAAGTATCTGCTCATACTGTTTGTGATTGCTCTGGTGGTATCCGCCTGTACAGCAGAAGAGCCTTCCGTATCCCTGATCGGTTCCTGGAAGTTGATCTCCTATGGTCCCGCCAGCGCTCCAACCCCTGCTGTGGCAGACACGCAGGCTGGGCTGACCTTCAACGAAGACGGAACGGTAACAGGCAACTCGGGCTGCAACGGACTTGGCGGCAGTTATGCTGTTGAAGGAGACCAGATCACCTTTGGTGAGATTGTTATGACATTGATGGCATGTGATGATCCGCGCATGGTACAGGAGAATGCTTTCCAGCAGGTATTAGCAAACACCGCTGCCTATAAAGTGGAAGGCAATACGTTGATGCTTACGAGTAATGACACGGTGCTGGTGCTGACGCGTTGAGAAAAAGAGTAACGGATAGAATCAAAACTGCGACTGCTGATGCAGTCGCATTTTTATTTCACTCCATTGCCAGCACATGCCGGGCGATCACCAGCCTTTGGATCTCGCTGGTCCCTTCGCCGATGGTCATCAGGCGCGCGTCGCGGTAAATGCGTTCGACTGGATATTCACTCGAGTAGCCGTATCCGCCGTGGATCTGGATCGCGTTCCGGCAGACGCGTTCCGCCATTTCGGTGGCGAACATTTTCGCCATGGCAGCTTCTTTGTTGTAGTTGCGTCCCTGTTCTTTGAGCCAGGCGGCTTTGTAGAGCAGGTTGCGCGCGATTTCGATCTCGGTCGCGGCGTCTGCCAGCATCCATTGGACGGCTTGCTGTTCCGCGATGGCTTTGCCGAACGTTTTGCGCGCGCGCGCGTAGCCGACCGCGTACTCGAACGCGGCTTGCGCCAGCCCGATGGAGATCGCGCCGATGCCGATCCGCCCGCCATCGAGGGTTGCCAGCGTCTGCTGCAAGCCTTTCCCCTCTTCGCCGATCAGGTTTTCCAGCGGGACGCAAACCTCTGCGTACGTCACCGCATGCGTGGGTGAGCCGTGCAAGCCCATCTTCTTTTCGGCTGGACCAATCGTCAGCCCGGGCGTGTCGGTCGGGACGAGGATCTGGCTCAATGAACGCGACCCGCCCGCAGGGTCGGTGCGAACGAGGGTGATGATATATTCGGCAATAGAGGCGTTCGTACACCACATCTTGGCGCCGTTGATGCGCCACTCGTTCCCGTTTTTGACGGCTTTGGTCGTGACCCCGCCCTGTAAATCGGAACCCGCTCCCGGCTCCGTGAGCGCGAGGGCGGCGAGTTTGTTCTTTCCGCTGGCGACAAGCGGTAACCACTTCTGTTTAAGTTCTTCATTTCCGTACAAAACGATCGGTGTTGTCCCCAGCCCATTATGCGCGGCAATTGCCAGGGCGGTCGAACCGCAGCCCCAGCCAATCTCTTCGAGGGCGATCGCCGCACTGATCGCGTCCACGCCCGCGCCGCCGTACTCTTCGGGGATATTCAAGCCGAGCAGTCCAAGCGGACCCATCCTGCGCGCGGCAGTCCAATTGAACTCGCTGGTCACATCCACTTCATGCGCTTTTGGCTGGACTTCTTTGGCGACGAAATCATGAACGGTCTTTTGCCAAACCCTTTGTTCTTCCGTTAAATCGAAATTCATCCTCTCTCGCTCCTTTTGCGAATTGACTACAGTATATCCTGCTTACGTGGTAAAGACGTGTAAATTCCCGTCCTCCGATTCTGTCACCCGCAGCTGGCGCAGATTGGCAGCGGCGGGTCCCTTCAATACCGCGCCATCCATGTCGTATCGTGAACTATGGCAGGGACATTCAAACCCGAAGTTACGCTGTTCGACCGTACAGCCCAGATGAGTGCATTTCAGACTCAGGGCGTGCAAGCCCTTCTTGTCGTGAACGATGATCGCAGGAATATGAGGGATGACAGTGCGGCTGTTGAGAGGATAGTCACTTGCCGGACCAATATCGAACTCGCTGGATGGCGCGGGGTCAAACTGGTAGCTCAAATAGCGGATCAATCCGCCGATGCCAAGCGCGCTCGCGAGAGCCAGAAGGGAATTGGTGGATAATCTTAGAAAATTGCGGCGGGACAGGTTTTTCATAATTGAGTGGTCGGGATGATGAATATGATTGTCAAAATGAGCAGGATCAGCGTAATGATAATCATAAGGATTTGGGCAACGCGGTTTCCACGCGGAAACCATTGACCTAATTCGTGATCACTCGCCTGGGGAAGCAAGTAGGGCAGAGCCGCGAGTCCTGCCAGCAATGCTATTGGCAGGACCACTCCCCAAAGAAAGGGATCGCCAAATCTGAGCAGCTGCTGCACCCACAGGAAGAACCAGGGCGCGCGCGTGTTCTCGATGTCGATCATGGTTTCTGTCATGGGGCGTTCGATCGGCGCGGGGAAAAACGCGGAAACAAAAAGCAGGACAACGCCCGCAAGGAGCATGACCAGCACTTCCCGCCGCACGAGATCAAAGCGGGAGAGGCGCGCGTTGTCTTTGCGTTCAGCGGGAGGCGGAACGGCGACACCTCCATCCCGCCGGACGCGAAAGATGTGCCATGCGCCCAGGACGATCATGAGCAGGGTCAGCACGAAGATATGCCAGGTATAGAACCGTTCCACAGACGATAGTGACGGTTCGGGACCTCCCACCGTGAGCCGGTAGAGCATGTCCCCGATCCATGGAACGGTCTTGAGCAGGTTCGTGCCGACGACCAGCGCCCAGCGGATGCCTTCATCCCAGCGCAGGACATAGCCGGTGAAATCCAATAGTCCGACCAGCAGCAGCATCCCCAAGCCAATCAGGTAATTCAGCCTGCGATGGCGTGCGTAGGCTCCGGTCAGGATCACGCGCAGGAGGTGAATGCCCGCCACGATCATCAGTGCCTGCGCAGACCAGAAGTGCAGGTTGCGGGTCAGTGCCCCAAACGGCACGAGTGACGTAATGACTTCCACGGAAACGGCTGCGTGTTCCGGTGTGGGAATGTAATAGTACATTTCCAGTATGCCGGTGACCAGCAGGATCAGGCACAGGAAGACAGCCAGGCCGCCCGCTCCAAGTGTGTATCGCAGACGCGCCTGGAGCGCGGGGATCGTCGGTGGATGCAAATGATGGAAGAAATTTGGTCGTTCCACCAGCCTGAGTTTGTTCTTCTGCAGGTCTTGTGCGATCATGCCGATGGCGGCAAGCGCCAGGATCCCGGTCAGCGCAAGTACAGCGGGATGGTCATCGCCTGGCTGCGGCACTGCGGACTGCGTCCGAATGGCGGAAGCGTTGGTGTCTGTCAGCTCGAATGCTTTCGGCATAACTTTGCGTAGGCTCAAAATATAGGAAGTCACCTGCCAGGCCTTTTCATCTGTGAGTTGACCCGGGTCCCACCACGGCATGTCCGCAAGGATGAAATCGTGCACTTCCTGGGCGTTCCTGAAGCGTGCAAGTGCTCCTGCCCCTGCCACGGCGGGAATGACCGGGTCTTTTGGGATGAGAAAACTTTCGGGCGGGTAATCAGGTCCATGGCAGCCTGATTGCCAGCAGTCGCTGTCCTGGCCGTAGGCAGCGCGCCATTCCTCGCTGAGTCCCTGCCCGCGATCACCGTGACAAGCCATGCAGACGCCCCAGTAGATCAGCGCGCCCTTTTTCAATTGCTCGGAATGGTCTGAAGCAATGACAGGCTTTTCCAATCTTTGCGGGTCGAATGTCGGAGTAGGCTGCGCAGGCGGCGTGACAGTGGATTGAACCTGATGAGAGGCTTGCGCGCGGAGCGGAGCAAGCAGGCCCGCTATCAACAGGAAGGTAAGGATGGAAATTGCGAGTAAATAGTCTCGAGAGAAATAGCGTTTATGTTTCGATGTGAGAGACATATCTAAATCGTGATCGCCTTTTCTGCTTTCATTTGCGCTTCGAGGATGTCTCCCATCCCTCCGACGATTCCCGCTTGCAGTTTTTCTGTCAGGTTGAAGTAATTCAAACATGTGGAGCAAACGATCAGATGCACACCTTTGTTTTCCAGGCTGTGCAGGGATTCGATGACCGGCGAGCCTTCGCAGACCAATTTCACACCCTCGGTATAAAAACATAACGCGGCAGGCAGGTCTTCATTGTGTAACAACAGTTCAAGATATTTGGTGAACAATAATTGCTGCAATTTTTCGTCAGCATTCCCCAGGCCGTTATTCGTTACCAGGATAACAGTATTCTTCACGTTCACTCCTGAGCCTGATTGTATTCATCCAGAAGCCGGTGCGCTTCCTTGGCTTGCGCTTTCGAAACGAACAGCTGCACACGCCCCAAGCCGTCCACCGTGACCGGGTAAATGTGATGTCCAACGGATTCCTGAAACAGTTCGATGTCGATACCTTGCGACCCGAGGTAGCTCTTGATGAACTCGGCTTCCAGGCGTCCCTGTACTTCCGTGAGTAATTCCCATTTCATTTCGTCCATTACAGCCTCCACGTGACGATGAAGGTCATCGTCCACAACGTGCTGACGATCAATTGGCGGATGCCGATCCGCGTGGGTTTCCATTTGATGGCGGGATGGAAGATGCCCCACAGGGTCTCGCTCCATTGTATCAAGTATGGGAGGAAGAGCAAGCGCGGCAAAACAGAGATCAGCCCGAGCATAAGCACCGCGGCAAGGTTGAAGGTCGTGTACGCGAAGGCACGCAGTCCCGTCTTCCACAATTCGCGGCGCGCGGCGACCTGTGCCTGTTCCCGCTGCCCGAGCCGCAGATACGCGTAGACGATGCTCGCGGCGGTCTGCAGCCAGACCAGGACCCACAGCCACCAGCCGGCGGCGTCATACCGGCCGATCCCAACCCAATAGGCAGCCGGCGCCGCCAGAGACAGGACGCCCGTTGCAATCAGCTCCACATTGACCTGCCTGCGTTCTTCGCGTTTGCTGACCAGCCACAAATGCCAGGCAAAGACAGGTGCCGCGGGAACGGCGAGGAAAAAGAGGTAACCAAAACCCATCAGGATTAATCCGGTTAGCGCAGCGAGAATGAAGGTCCCATACACAACGATCCAAAAGCGCGCCGCGGGCAGGTCGCTTTTGGCGCGGCGACCCGAATAGGCTTTGACCGCCATCGCCACTGGCTGGCGGAGCAGGAAGGCAGCCATGGCGGCAATGACCAGGCTGAGAGAGGCAAATGTAAACCTCCCGCCTGCAAAGAGACCGACGAGCAGCGGGCTCAAAATAAATACCCATGAGCCGTGATCCTGAGGCAGGAAGATCTGTTTACGGAAATATGTGTGAGCCATCTCCGTGATTATATTCGGTTATCAGCACGTCAGAATTGGAAGGAAGTAATCCGAATCTAGTGACGATTGACTACTTTCCAATGAAGTATCATTGGCAGGAGATCGGAGCGCGCGAGGAGCGTGAATATGGATCAAATGCGGTATGCCATGCTGACCGAGGTACTTGGCCGCTGGAAGGCTGATATCATCGAAAACTTCTTAAGGGCTGAGGAGATCGACGTTGTCCTTGTTCAAGACGCTGTTTCCCATGTATCTCACACAACTTCGTTCGCGCCCGTTAAAATCTATGTTCCAAAAGAGAGTCTCAAGCGAGCACGCAATCTGCTGAAGGCTTTTAACGAAGCTGAAGACGATACAAAGGAGAAGGAAGAAATGGCAAGCAAAAAGAAGGTCGAGGCTCGGGAACGCGCCCGTCAGCAAAAACGGAATGAACGGACGATTCAAATCGTAGGAGCAGCCGTTTTGGGACTGGTCGTGATAGCGGTTATCTGGTTTATGTGGCCGGAAAAAGCCCCGGAAGCAGTGGATGCTCCTGCGGATTCCTATCGATATGACGCTCCTCCCCCGATGACAATCGATGTGAACAAGAACTATTTTGCCACATTCAAAATGGAAAAAGGTGGGGAGTTCGTCGTGGAGCTTTTTCCGGATAAGGCTCCCAAAACTGTAAACAGTTTTGTCTTTCTGGCGCGCGATGGCTATTTCGATGGTGTGACGTTCCACCGTGTGCTGGAGGGTTTCATGGCGCAGGGCGGCGACCCAACGGGTACAGGCACGGGGGGACCGGGCTATTATTTCGAATATGAAGAAAGTGACCTGACGTTCGATAAACCCGGTGTAGTGGCAATGGCAAATCAGGGCGCCAGGACACCGACCAACGGCAGCCAGTTTTTCATTACTTTCGGTCCGACACCTCAGTTGAACGGCGGCTATACCATCTTTGGACAGGTTATTAGCGGGATGGATGTAGTCAATGGCATCACACGCCGCGACCCACAGGGGAATCCGGATTTTCAGGGCGATGCGATCGAGACGATCACGATTGCAGAACAGTAGGGTGAGAAGAAAAACGAAAGAAGAAAGAAGAAGTCCTCACGAGCTGATCTTGTGAGGACTTCTCATTGCCAGACTGTCAAACCACTGAACTGCCAGACTACTGAACTACCAAACTACCCACAACCTCCACCACTTTTATCACGCTTCAGTTCCAATTTGATCTTCGCTTCGAATTCAAGGTTCTCATAGTGAACAGGATTCGGATCACAGGATTCGTAGCTGCTCCCCAGAGCGGCAGGGAATGTGTAATCGAGCTGGTCCTCGCCAGCCGAGGAAGCCAATTGGAAGTCTTCGTCTTCTCCAAAGAAGGCGATCCAGTGATTGATCCCGCCTTCGAGGATGTAGACGTTCGGGACTGCCGAAGCGACGAGCTGCTTCCAGGCCCTGGTCGCGGCGGCCTCGTCGTTGCTCATCAGCACGAAAACGCTGTTCGCAGGCGGTTCCGTCAGCAGGTCCGGAATGATGCGCGGCAGTTTATCCAGCGGCACATTGAGGGCGCCCTTGATATGGTAGAGGTTGTACTCAGCTTCCGGCCGGACGTCCAGCATGATCAGGTTGATGTTCTGGTTGTAAACGGTTTTGAATAGCTCTGCCGGTGTGATCTGCACCAGACGATTTTCCAGCATTTCATCCGCGGAATAGGTCACGGTGTTGACGATCGGGTCGGCGTTCTCCTGTGGGATGGTCTCCGTTCGGGTGAAGGTGAGCTTGCTGTATTTTTCTTCGAGCGAAGGCGTACCGATCAAAGCCACTGCCAGTGCGAGGACAAACAACGCACCCGCTCCAGCGATTCGTAGTTTTGGCTCCCTGGTTAAATCCTTTTTTCCGAAGATGCGTTCGAGTTGTTCCGCACCCCAGAACATGAATAGAGCCATCAACACGACCAGCAGTACTACAACCCCGATGGGAAGATGGAATACCTGATCGAGGGTCAGGCGGCCGTAGTAGCCTGCATTGTTGTACCAGTGGGTGAAATATTTTTCGGTTTCGCCGAAGAGGAAGGCGCCGACGAATCCCCCCAGGACAAAGAACATTCCATCCACTTTGCCCGTGGAAGCCGCGGCGAGTGAAGTGGTCGGGCAGAACCCGCCGACGATGAATCCCACGCCCATGATCAGCCCGCCGAGGATTCCTGAGGAGAGATAAGTGGGATTGACCCAGACCTGGTTGAAGTTCAGGAGTCCGAGGCCCACGGCGCCGAACAGCAGGACCATTGCCGTGACAATCGCAGTGAACATCACTTTGAGCACGGTCATTTCGGTAAAGTAGAACTGTGCGGCAAGCTTTCTGGAGTTGCCGAAACCAGACATTTCCAGCGTGAAGCCAAAGGCGAAGCCGATCAGTCCAAAGACTACATACGTCCATGGGTTGGCTGCGCTGACCGCGATAAACGCTTCGAGTGGGAAGTTCATTGCAGCCTCCTTAGTTCCATAGCTTGCGAACAAAATATGCCACTGCATAGGCGCTTGCAAAGATGGCAAACATGATTGCCCACGATCCCGCTGCCAAGGACGCGCCGCCTGTGAGCGCCTGTCCCGAGGTACAGCCGCGTGCCATGCGTGCGCCGTACAGGAATAACACGCCGCCTGCAAACGCCATGAGCCAGCGCGTGCGATTCGAAACATTTGGACCTTTTGTCGTTTCGATTTTCGTCCTGCCAGAGATCGAGCCGGATGTAAAGCCGCCGACCAGGGCGCCGAAGAATACCGGGATGATCCAATCATCGAGCGGATTCTTGTCCCCGCCTGCCATCTTCAACAGGTACGGCGTATTATCAACATGTTGAGGCGCAACCGCATCTACGAGGAACGCGTCAATGCGACTGGTCGCGCCCGAGGAGCCAAGTCCATTGCCTGTCAGGAAGAATGCCAGGAACAAAACAATTCCCAGCACCATCCCGCCCAAGTATGGATTAACGTAGGGTTTCTCCGGGCGATTGAAAATGCTTTTCTTTGTAATAGGAGCAGTTGTCATATTGTTCTCCTTCTTCGTGCTGAGCGGAGGGCAAAACCCGAAGACGAAGCGTCTTTGCTGATTGCATTTCGCCTGAGCTTACGGCTTCGTTCCACGCGAAGAACTTAATAGACATTATCGGAAATAAGAGAATCTTCCACGAAGGACACGAATTTTCACGAAAAACCAAAAGAAATTCGAGTTTCTTCGTGAACT
>JAFGCG010000027.1 GCA_016932715.1 Anaerolineales bacterium | reverse complement strand
TTCAGCATAAAATCAAAAGTGTTGCACATTAGGTAAAGAAAAGGATTTTGATATTTTGTCTTAGGAGGCGGATTTGGAACAAGAAGTAAAACGCCGAAGACCCTGGCGCCGGTGGGTCGTTCTGGTGCTGATGATCGCGGGCTTTGTATTGGGTGGGATTTTTGCACCGATTCAGCCCGAGATCGCAGTTGCCCCGGAAAAATTGATCGAAGAGCCGATCATCGAGAATTTTCTCGGTCTCGGCCCTCTTTATTTGGTGAATACGATTCCCACTCTGATTGCGACAATTATCTTGATCGGCGTGATTGCCTATTTCACAAACCTTTCTTTGAAGCGGAGCGCACAGACCGACCTCGTGCCGCGCGGGATCGGCAACCTGATGGAAGCATTTTTCGAGTTGCTCTATAACCTCACGGAGGGTTCGGCAGGATCCAAATGGGCGCGAGCGATCTTCCCTTGGTTTGCAACCATCATGTTCTATGTATTATTTGCCAACCTGCTTAAGCTGATTCCTGGCTTTGAGTCGCTTGGTGTTTTACACCATGTTGAAGAAGGCCATGCAATCAGCCCATTGGCGGGAAACTGGAATCTTCTCACCGGCGCAGAGGGCGAATACATACTTGCTCCCTTTTTCCGCGGTATCTCCGTGGATTTGAACTTCACTGCCGCGCTGGCACTGATCGCGGTTGTGATGATCCAGGTGATCGGTTTCCGCGCCCAGGGATTTGGTTATATCAGCAAGTTCTTCAACACCCGCCGAATGTTCAAAGTGCCGTTCTTCGGCGCGATGGACTTCCTGGTCGGCTTGCTCGAGTTGATCTCGGAACTTTCCAAGATCCTCTCGTTTGCTTTCCGTCTGTTCGGGAACATGTTTGCAGGGATCGTGCTCGTCGCGATTGTAGCAGGCTTGCTTGGGAAGTTTTCCATTTTGCCCGCGATGGTCATGATGTTCGAATTGTTCGTGGGCGTGATCCAGGCATTTGTATTTGGTATGCTGACCATGGTCTTTATGGCGCAGGCAACGCAGGGTCATGGCGAAGAGCATGCCGAAACTCATTAATTTGTGAATAACAGGATAAACCTAAGGAGGCATTAAAGATGGAAGGAAATATTTTGGATGCGATGCGCTACGTGGGCGCAGGGCTGGCGATGATCGGCGCGGCAGGCGCCGGGGTGGGAATTGGTCTGAGTGTGCAGGGCGCGCTTACCGGTATGGCCCGCAACCCGGACACCTACGGCAATCTTTTGACGAACATGATCCTCGGCATCGCATTCTCTGAAGCGATCGCGATCTATTGTCTGGTGATCGCGTTCCTCATGCTCTTCAAAGTTGTGTAGCAGATAGGAGCAATTGATGGAAGCACTTGGTATTAATCCTGGCCTGCTGATCGTTCAGATCATTGCGTTCACGATTGTATTTCTCACGTTGAACGCCTGGGTCTACAAGCCCATGCTGAACATGATGGAGAGCCGTAAACAGAAAATAGCACAGGGGCTGGAAGACGCCCGTGTGGCAGCTGAAGCGCGCGCCAACGCGGAAAAAGAGGCTGACAAAATCGTCGCCGATGCGCAGACGGAAGCGAGCAAGATCGTCCGCGAAGCGACAGAGCGCGCCGCGACCGCCGGTCAGGATGTCAAGGCGGCGGCCGAAGCCGAAGCTGCCAGGGCGCGCGAGGCTGCCATTGCAGAAGCCGAGGTCGAACGCAATCGCATCCTGGGCGATTTGCGCAGCCAGGTCGCCTCGCTCGCGATCGCTGCCGCGAACAAACTGGTCGGTGAAGCGCTGGATGAAAAGAAGCAGCGCGCACTGCTCGATGAATTCTTCTCGGGTGTGAGATCTGGCAAGCTGATCGTTTTGGATGGGACCGATTTCAAAGGCGACTCTGCCCAGGTGACGAGCGCCCTGCCCCTGAGCCCGGAAGAGGAAGAGGCTGTCCGGCGGGATGTGCTTTCCAAAGCCGGCGCGCAGGATATCACATTCCGCGTCGACCCCTCCATCCTGGGCGGACTTGTGATCAGAGTCGGTGATAAAGTTCTTGACAGTTCGGTGGCCGGCAAGCTCGGAGGCCTGCGTCAGAGCCTGAGGTAGGTGCAAGACCTCGGAAGTTTTAAGACAGACTTCTCAAGACTATTGATGAGGGTTTTGGTACAATCGTCAAAATCCTCTTTTCTTTTAATGACCATGCCAGATCAAAAATCACTACAACAAATCTTCGCAGAACTGCCGGTCCCGCTTTGCATGGCGAACGTTCCCGATATTCCGATCACAGGGATCTCCATCGACAGCCGCGCGGTCAAGCCCGGTCATCTTTTTGTGGCGCTGAAGGGCGGAAATGTGGATGCACACGATTACATCCCAAACGCCATCGAGAATGGCGCTGCCGCCGTGGTGGGGGAGCGGGATATGGAACAGGTTGCCGGCGTGCCCTACATTCGACTTAAGGACCCGCGGCGCGCCCTGACGTGGATTGCTGCCGCGTTTCACGACTGGCCCGGCCGCCAGCTGACAGTGATCGGCGTGACCGGCACGGACGGCAAGACCACGACCGTGAATCTCATCTATCGAATTCTGCTTGCCGCGCAGATCAAAGCGGGAATGATCTCCACCGTCAATGCGGTCATTGGGGAGGAAGTGCTCGATACGGGCTTCCACGTCACCACGCCGGATGCCCACGATGTCCAACATTATCTTGCCCAAATGGTGGCGGCGGGGTTGACGCACGTGGTCCTCGAAACGACATCACATGGCTGGTCACAGCACCGTGTGGATGCCTGTGAATTTGACATCGGTGTTGTCACGAACATTACCTACGAGCATATGGACGAACATGGTTCGTATGAAAACTATCGTGCAGCCAAGTCGAGATTGTTCCTGAATTTGGAGATGGCGCCTGAGAAACCACGAGGCAGCCCGCGCCTGGGTGTGATCAACCGCGATGACCTCAAGTCGTTTTACCTCCTGAACAGCCTCATCGCGGTCAGGAAGGTGAACTATGGATTGGAGGGGGATGCAAATGTCCGTGCACTGGATGTGGTCTATAGCCCAGCGGGAATCAATTTTACGGCGAAGAGCAAAGACTTCAGCGTCCGGGTTTCGAGTAAACTGGTTGGCGCGTATAACGTCTCGAACTGTCTTGCCGCGCTGACGGCGACGGTGTACGGTTTGGACATAAAACCTGAGATTGCCGCGCAGGGGATTGCGTCACTGGAGGAAATCCCCGGGCGGATGGAACGCATCGACATGGGGCAGAACTTCACTGCGATTGTTGATTTCGCCCATACGCCGAACGCCTTGAAAGTAACTTTGGAGGCAGCCAGGGAAATGCTTTCTCAAAAAGGAGAGGGGTTAAGGGAAAAGGGGCGTGTGATTGCCGTTTTCGGCTCAGCGGGGCTGCGCGATAAAGCCAAACGTTTTATGATGGCGGAGGTCTCTGCGACCCTGGCAGATCTGACGGTGCTGACGGCCGAAGACCCGCGCACCGAGTCGCTGGAGGAAATCCTCGAGGAAATGGCGGCCGGCGCGAGGTCCAGGGGGGGACGCGAGGGCGAAACGTTCTGGCGGGTCCCGGATCGAGGGGAAGCCATCCGGTTCATATTAACTCTGGCGCGCGAGGGGGATATCCTCCTGGCTTGTGGCAAGGGCCATGAACAGTCCATGTGCTTTGGGAGGCGCGAGCATTTATGGGATGATCGTACAGCCATGCGCGCCGCGCTGAGTGAATTGCTGGGGGTGGAGGGACCCGAGATGCCTTATCTTCCGACCCGGGATATCCCTGAAGAAGAGTGGTTGGAATGGAAGTGAAGCCCATCGTTTTACAGGGTAAACATGTACGCCTGGAGCCAATGATCGAAGCGCACATTCCCGGTCTGGCTGAGATCGGTGTGGGACAGTTGTTTTGGGGTTTTATGCTGTATGGCAATATGAGTTCGGTTGACGATATGCGCAACTGGGTCCTGAATATTCTCGGGCGCGCAAAAAAAGGAACAGACCTGCCTTTTGCTGTCATTCACCTGGCATCCGGGCGGGTGGCTGGCGCAACACGTTACTTGAACATTATGCCCAGGGATCGCGGCCTGGAAATTGGCGGCACGTGGTATGGGCCCGAATTTCAGAGAACGCCGGTGAATACGGAATGCAAATATTTATTGTTGCGGCACGCGTTCGAAACGCTGGGTTGTATCCGCGTCCAGTTGAAAACGGATCTGCGGAATGAACGGTCGCAAAGAGCCATCGAGCGCCTCGGCGCGGTCAGGGAGGGAGTGCTGCGCAACCACATGATCCTGCCCGATGGGCGTTACCGCCATTCGGTGTTTTATAGTATTTTGGATACGGAATGGCCTGCGGTCAAAAAGCGATTGGGAGAGATGCTGGAAAGGTAATCCCCTTTGAAGCGTTGTGAATAAAAAGCCAGGCGCACTGATTTGCGTCTGGCTGCTGCCTATCTTGGCAGCCTCAAGTGATACCAGATTGGTTTAGCATGTCCGAATCAAGATTGTACTAAGCAAATCGAGGATTTCCTACACATCCAGTGCATATTCCACGGCGGCGATGGCATGGATCCGTGTAGTGGGGAAGAGCGGGACCCGGCTGTCCCCGTCATGAACCAGCAACTCAATTTCGGTGCAGCCCAGGATAATTCCTTCTGCGCCAGACTGAACCAGTTTTTCCATGATCTGGATGTATTGCTGCCTCGATTCCTGCTTGACCAGGCCGAGCACTAATTCATCGTAGATGATGCGATGGACCACCTCGCGGTCTGGGCTGTCTGGCGTGATGACCTCGAGTCCGTGCCGATCAATGAGGCGACCCTTATAAAAGTCGTGCTCCATGGTGAAGCGCGTGCCCAACAAACCTATTTTCCTGAGACCGGCGGCTTTTATCTTTTGGGCAGTCGCATCGGCGATGTGAAGGAGCGGGATGTGGATGCTGGACTGGATTTCATCCGCCAGTTTGTGCATGGTGTTCGTGCAGAGGACGACAAAATCCGCGCCAGCGCTCTCCAGGCTTTGGCCTGCGGCAATCATCAGCCGGGCTGCTTCTTCCCATCGATCCTGGCGCTGCAGGGCTTCGACTTCCGCAAAATCGACCGAATATATGATGCATTTGGCGGAATGCAGCCCACCCAATTTAGCTTTGGTTGTTTCGTTGAGGATGCGGTAATACTCGACAGAGGATTCCCAGCTCATCCCGCCAATCAGACCGATCGTTTTCATACTTCACTCTTTTTTGCATCCAGCGGCCCGATCCATGTTTCCGCAAATGCCAGAAAGGCTGTACTTGAAAATGCTCCGTCGTTCATCTGGGACGTTTTGACTTCTCCCGCCAGCAATTTGCCGTTTATCTGTAGATAACCGACCCGGCACGGACAAATGACTGTCGTCAAATCATATGCTGCTTGCCCGGCTGGAAACTGAGGCCACACGACCTGCTTTCGATCCAGTACTTCGACCCATTCGATCTCGACCTGCGTCTCTGGTGTGCGGCACAGCACCCGGTAACATGTTCCGTCAAATGTATGTTCACAATACGCATTCGCATAAGCCAGAGTCTCGATGGAAATATCCTTAAATTCAGGGAAATGCTGAGTCAGATTTTTCACCAGCATTTGTGCCAACTCAGGATTATCGGTAAAAATACATCCTTGCCCCATATCCTCTGAAAGGTTTGGGTCCAGCCAGAGGACAAGAGCATGTCCTATCCCACAGGGACTGTCTGTACAGTGCCAATAACTCACTACGGCAACGGGTTGTTCTGTCCCGGGAGCATACAGGGTCATCCCTGGATTTTCACCACTGAAGAGAACTGGACGCTTGATTTCGCTCATAATAACAGGCTTGTCTTATAGAAATTGTTTGATGCTACTCTGCTGAATATCGGTTTTGCAGCCGGATTTTGAACTGCTACGCTGCGAAAGGAACCAGGTTCTTGTCTCCATGAATAATATATCAAACGTCCCAGTCTGTTTCATGTGTCATTTGTCACGAAAAGCAGCATTTGGCTAATGTATTGTGTAAGACAATGTTCTTAAGTGCCAGGCATCGACGCGCCTTAAAACAGAAACTTCAGTTTACTATTCAGGTTAACCATATTCGCCTGACAACGTAGTAGCGACTTCAGTCGCCTCTTTACCCGAAAAACAACGGCTGAAGCCGTTACTACTGTAACCCGATTTAAGTTAACCAGAATAACAAGTAAACTGGAGTTTTTCCTCATGGGTGACTTTTTCTTCAATGGGAAAATGACTCCGACGGACGACGATATGAAACCCTATTCAGCCGGGTCTGTTTTCCGGAATATGGTCATCCCTGCGTCCAAACTGTCCGTCGGCCTGCGGCAGCTTTTCGACGATCGTACACCCACCCATCTGGCCTCCATTTTCTATTTGCTCACCAGAACCACCGCTTCCCCTTCGAGCACCACCACGTCGTTCTGATTCCTGCAGCTCGTGGCAAGTGTGACGATGGGTTTGTCGGGGCGGGCAGTCTTGACTTCGACGGTTGTTGTGATCGTATCGCCCGGATAAACCGGTGCTTTGAACTGCAGCGTCTGGCTCAAGTAGATTGTGCCGGGACCCGGCAGGTCGTTGGCGAGCGTGGCTGAGATGAGGCCGGCGGCGATCATGCCGTGCGCGATGCGGCGGCCGAAACGTGTGCCGGCCGCGTAGGCATCGTCGAGGTGGACGGGATTGGTATCGCCGGTCAGGTCCGCGAAGAGGCGGATCATGTCATCGCTGATGGCCGTGGTGCGGGAGGCTTTCTCGCCGGGTTGAAGAGAGGGCATGGTATTCTCCTGTAACGAAAAGTTGTTAATCGGAATTCACTGAGCCATTTGTGTCGAGTATCAAAATGTATTCTTCGACATTTTTGCCAAGTGCCTGTGAAAAAAAGCTGTCCTCCCCTGAAACTGTAAAACCACACTTTTCCAGGACCCGCCGGGAGGCAATGTTTTGTTTGGCAACATGGGCATACAATGGACGCGTGTCCACATATTTCAGAAATTCCGCAAGCGCCTGCGTTGCAATGCCTTTTCCCCAGTATTCCTTTCCGAGCCAGTAGCCAACTTCGCGTTCCCCCAGCTGTTCGAAGCAGACGATGTTTCCGGCGGCAGATCCATTGAAGAGAATGGTCTTGACCAGGACCGAGTCGTCCGCCATGATCTTGTTCTTCCAGTGCGCCATGAACGCCTCCCGCCCTCTGGATGGGAAAGCGGCCATCGCGACGGCTTCAGGGTCCAGTTGCTGCTCGAAGAATATGGGGAGGTCAGTTTCAATCACGTCGCGGAGTTGAACATGATCTGTCATAGTTTTATCAAGCGCATTATATCAGCCGGGCGCGTAGGGGGCAGGAAAGGCATCCATGACGGAAGCAGGCTAAGGCTCCGTGAGAGGTGTCTTGCGAGGGGCAGAAACGCGGTGGAGCAGCAAAAGCCCCAGGGTGCTGGTCAGACCGACCAGCAGACCTCCAATCCAAATGGCGCGCGGCGCGAGGCTGTCGTTCAGGAATCCGCCGATGATGGGAGCCAGGGTACGCGCCATTCCCCAGCCCAGCCAGTACATGGACATGTACCGTCCCCGCAGATCTGCAGGCGCAAGGTCGGCGACGTATTTGCTGGCGGTGGGGACGAGGGTGAGTTCGCCAAAGGTGAGGATGACCATACTGAGCCAGAACCCCCAAAAACTGCTCATCAGCGCAACGCTGCCCGTACCCAGGGCGTAGATCAGCATGCCGATGGCGAGAACCGGGAGTGTGCGGTGCTGCCGTGTCAGGCTCGTGACCAGATACTGGACGAAAACACACATCAAGGCGTTGGTTGTGGGAATCCAGCCATAGGAGGCTTCGGACAAACCGTAATTGGTCTTTGCGTACACAGGCATCAGGATCCAGAGCATGGTCGGCGCGATCAGTCCCAGGCTCATCAGCACAACGAAGAGCAAGTAATTCCTGTCTTGAAAGACGCGCCCATAGCCCTCCGCGCCGGATGCAGGAACGCTTGTATGCACGCTCGATTTATCAAGCGTTTCGCGCGCCAGGAAGAAAAGAAGCAGGCTGTAGGCGATAAAGCCTGTCCCCGCGCCATAGAAGGCAAGGTCATACGAGCGTGTCGCCAGAAACCCACCGATGGCGGGACCCAGGGCGAACGCGGCGTTGTTGGCAATCCGGTTGATCGCATACGCGTCCACCCGTTTCTCGGTGGGGATCATATCGGCGAGCATCGCGTCCGCGCCGACCTGATAGAGCGGATTCGACAACCCGATCATG
Source organism: Anaerolineales bacterium (assembly GCA_016932715.1). Lineage (GTDB taxonomy): Bacteria > Chloroflexota > Anaerolineae > Anaerolineales > Villigracilaceae > Defluviilinea. The sequence goes on along the minus strand of JAFGCG010000027.1, from coordinate 12,341 downwards.
ATCATCAGCCCGACGAACTGTGGATAGGTCTCGGCGCGCATGAGCAGAAAGTAGGCGAGCCCGGTCATGGTCAGGCTGAGATTCATCACCACTTTGCGGCCGATCTTATCGGCAAGCGACCCGGCGATCAGGGAGGAGACCAGCCCCGTCCCGGCGTTGATCGAGATCAGCGCGGCGACCGTGCTGAGGGGCAAGTCGAGTTTTCCGCTGGCGTAGATCAACATGAAGGGCCAGATCATGCTGCCGCCGGCCGTGGCAAGCACGATCCCGGCGATCATCAGCCAATATTGGCGCGGATATTCGCGATAGAGTGACTCGAGTCTATTCCTTATGCCCATAGCTGGGCGAGTGTAACACAGCGCAGCGGTCCTGCGGACAAGCAGAGTGGGTGCTGTGCACACGCGCAGCCGTCCTGTCGAAGACATCGTGCCCGCAGGGTATCCCGCGGCGTTCTTCTGCGGGGCGGACAAAAAAACGGATGAGTTTTCATCCGTTTCATGACTTTTGTCTTTGTGAAAACACTGCGGTTTTCAGCCGGCTCCACCGTAGGGACAAAGCGCCACGCATTTGGAACAGATATGAAAGGTATGTTCGTCGAACGAGTTCAGACTCATGTAACGTGCTGCCGCCCTTTTATTGCGCGCCCTGAGAAGTGCAAATTTAAGTCTTGACATAAGCGGTGTCCGTGACGTGTACCTCAGGCAGCGCATGATCTTGACTTGCTTTCTTTCAGGCATAATGGCATTCACAGGGCAGGCTTCTGAACAGATTTGACAATCGGGAGGACAACCGGTTTCCTCGTTTTCCGGGTAATGCATTGCAGGCAAAGAGGCTGTGGTAAGAAGCCCGCCCAGCATCAGCCTCGATCCGTATAACGAATGAAGGAGCAATCCATTCCTGCCGATCACGCCGATCTTTACGATTTCAGCCATACGAAGCTGGTTCAGGATGCCAACGACCGTGCCCTTTTCGTTAACACCAAGCGGCATACATCCATAGATGGGAATCGCCCGGAAACCGTTTTCCTCGAGTAAGGTCGCGAAATGCAGCGAGAGGGTGTCAAGCCGGCGGTACATCAGGTTTTGGGAACGCCAGACCGTCTCCAGATTGTACGCGGGTGTATCGTATACGCCGCGCGGCATGGCGATCCCAAAGCATATCAAACTCTGGGTGCCAGGCAGGAAATCTTCAGGTCGAAAGCCGGGTGGTTCGTCAGCCATTTCTGATGCGGGACCCGTGCCAAAAACCGAAACGTTTTCTTCCTGAGCAATTTTATGGATTTCATCAATGATCATTTGGTGTTGTTCCTTCTCAGCAGGATATCTTACCAGATAGATATACGTAAATATTGGCGTTCCGGTTGGTGCTTGTCCGATTTCCAATCTTGCCAACGTCTCTTGCGATCATTCTCAGCCGACAGCGTTTCCGCGCCTGAGGCGTGGGTGGCGCCTATGCCTGTCCATGGCTTAGTTTATGAGAAGCTTGACAGTCTTTTTGTACAGGTAGTCGCCCACTTTATGCATAACGAGTATGAACGGAACTGTCAAAGCCGCAGCAAGCAAAAAGTAGATCAGCAACCCTGACATGTCAACCATTCCCGCATTCATCAATCTCCCATACAAAACCAGACCATACGGGATGACAATCAGCGCTGAGGTGATCACAGCCGGAACATATTTCCGAAAGGCAACAGCCTGGCCCAAATGCATAAAGCCATGCAGGAAAAACGCCCCGCTGGCAAGGAGCAGGAAGTCATATTTCTGGTATTCCGCAGCCAGAAACGAGGCAAGAACCGTAAAACTGAAAATCAAACAGATGGGAACTGAAGCCTGGGCTGTCGATTTTCCCACAATCGTGTCGACCTGCTTCGCCAGAAAGGCTGGAACTCGACTCTTGACCTCGTCCCCGTGTTTGTTCAGCCAAAGTTCCCAGAATATGATTTCTTCGAAATCATGGAACATAAAAGCAATCGGAAATAACCAGATCAGAGTATAGGTATCAATGGACATTGGCTTTTATCCTTCAGGAATGTATCAGTGCGATGGGGCTTTGACTGCGCCGCGTTTGACAAAATATAGTGTATAAATTTTCCGGTGTCGAGTCATGTGTCATTTGTCATAAGAAGCGGCTGCGATGCCTGGCAGGGGATGAACCCTGGAAAGCCCTCCGACCCGTTCGTAAATAAAATCAAAACGGACGAAGAGCTCTTCGTCCGTTTTGTACATTTGTTTAGCTTACCCTGGCTTCACCCTCTGCAATGTAATTCTCACGGTGTAGAAGTGGGCGGCCGCACTGGCGTGCCCACGCCCGGCACCCCGATGATCTCCACTGCGTCGATCTCGTTCCATTCGATGCCCAGGGCGGATTGATCTATCGTGACCCGCACTCCCTGCGCCAGGATATCGCTGCGGTTGACAGAAATGGAAAGCGTATATGGACAGGGGCTGTCCACCTGCCTGGGCTGGCCGGTGTACACGGTGACGAATTGGCCCTGCATGTCGATCAGGTCGACTTGAGTAACCTGGTCAGGATTGTAGGTCTCGATGATGCGGATCTCTGTGGGATATACAGGCGTGTTGTAATACAGGTTGATCCATTCCACGGTATCCTTGCCCGCGGCGGCCCAGGCCGTGCCAAGATCACCGCATTCGAACGTATTCGGCCCACCGGTGGCTTGGCTGGCTGTCCAATCCGGATTACCCCATTCCGAACTGGCCTCTGCGTCGGCGGCCCATTGCCTGATTGGCTCGCTGGAACCACCGGCGGCCGTAACCGGAGAGGGTTGGGGAGCCGAGGTCGGGGGATTCTGGGCGGGCGGCTCCGATGCAACGGGAGCCTGGGTAGGCTGCGCTGGCTGGCCGAGCATGCTGCAGGCCAAGGCAGGGAACACCAGCAGCAAGACCAACACTTGTGGAACGGTCCTTGTGTTCATAGCTTTTCTCCTCATATTTGTATGTTTTGTATGCTTGGGCAGAGCACATCACCCTGCACTAGCTCAATGGTGAATCCCCGTTGACAAGCCGCCCGACGGCTTGCAGTAGCGATGGCGGATGAGTGGGAACTGTACAACAGCTTTTCAATATGAGTGTATAAACCTCCTGACAGCGTTTCATGTGTCATTTGTCACAAAAAGCGGCTATGAGTACCAGTGGGGGATTAGCGGGAAAGAGTCCTTTGGATGATCGGTACATAAAATCAAAACGGACGAAGTCACCTTCATCCGTCTTGTCTGCTTGTGTACTTGTTTACCTGTCCACCCATTTACCAAATCACCAAATCACTCAATCACGAAATCCTAGCTTCGCCCGCCGCGATCGCCACCGCGCCTGCCACGGTCACCTCCGCCGCGGCGATCTCCGCCGTTGCGCCCACCGGGACGGCCGCCACCGGGTTTGCGCTGATCTTTTTCGCGCGCCTCCTCGGCGGTCCAGCCTTCGAGCACTGCCTGGCGCGAAAGCCTGATCTTGCCCGCCGGGTCAATGTCGGTCACCATGACTGTGATCTCATCGCCCATGTTGACAACATCTTCTACTTTGTTGACGCGCTCGGAATCGAGCTGTGAGATGTGAACCAGCCCATCGACGCCGGGCAGGATCTCGACGAACGCGCCAAAGTCTGCGATGCGCACGACCTTGCCGGTGTAAATATTTCCAACAATTGCGCTTTCGCCAAGTGCTTCTACGCGTTCCTGTGCGATCTTCGCACCCACGCCATCGGTCGAGGCAATGTAGACCGTGCCGTCTTCCTCGATGTCGATCTTGGTGCCGGTCTCTTCCTGCAGCGAGCGGATGTTCTTGCCCCCGGGCCCGATCAACGCGCCGATCTTGTCTACAGGGATCTTCACAGTGATGATGCGCGGGGCGTGGGGTTTCAGTTCCGGGCGCGGTTCGGGCAGGACAGCCAGCATCTTTTCCATGATGAACATGCGGGCGGTGTGCGCCTGTTCCAGGGCTTCCTTCATCATCTGGGTGCTCAAGCCGCTGATCTTGATATCCATTTGCAGAGCGGTGATGCCTTGCGCAGTCCCGGCGACTTTGAAGTCCATGTCGCCCAGGTGATCTTCGGCGCCTTGGATGTCGGTCAAAATCTGGTAGCGCCCCGTGTCATCGGTGATGAGCCCCATGGCGACGCCCGAGACGGGAGCCTTGATCGGCACACCTGCGTCCATCAACGCCAGAGTCGAACCGCAGACCGAGCCCATCGAGGTCGACCCGTTGGAAGACAACGCTTCGGAGACCACGCGGATGGTATAGGGGAAGGATTCTTCCGCCGGGATAACAGGCTCAAGGGCGCGCTCTGCCAGCGCTCCATGCCCCACCTCGCGCCGGCTCTGGCCACGAAGAGGCTTGACCTCACCCGTGGAGTACGGCGGGAAGTTGTAATGATGCATGTAGCGTTTGCTGTCCGCGGGGCTGAGGGTATCCAGTTCCTGCGATTCGCCCAGTGTGCCCAGCGTCGCAAAGGACAGGATCTGCGTCTCGCCGCGGGTGAACAGGCCGGAGCCATGGGCGCGCGGCGAAACACCCGCTTCGCACCAGATCGGGCGGATCTCGGTCGGCGTGCGTCCATCCGGACGCTTGCCCTGCGCGAGGATGCGGTCGCGCACGATGGCCTGTTCGGCGAGGTCGAACGCTTCTCGGACAGAAGCCGCCTGCGGGTAGTCTGCTGCGCTGGCTCCCTCCGGGACGGTGCACATTTCAGTGACGACCAGGTCCTTCAGCTCGGTCATCCCGATATAGAACTCATTTTTGGTCAGCGGCTTGTCGAGCAGTTCGGTCATCTGCGGGCTGACACGGTCAAAGACCTTCTTTTGTGTTTCCGCATCCGGGATGGCAAGGTTTGGTTCTTTCTTCGGCTTGCCGACTTCGGCTTGCATCTGGAGTTGCAGCTCGATCAGCGGCTGGATCGATTTATGTCCCAGTTCGAGCGCCGCGACCATCACATCTTCGGGGATCTCGTTCGCGCCGCATTCGACCATCAGGATGGCGTCGCGCGTCCCTGCCAGGCGCAGGTCCAGGTCCGACGTTTCGATCTCGGCAAAGGTTGGGTTGATCACGAACTCGCCGTTCACGCGCCCGACACGCACCGCAGCCACAGGTCCACCCCAGGGGATGTCCGAGATCATGATCGCGGCGGAGGCGGCATTGATGGCAAAAACATCGAGCGGATTGATGCCATCCGCGGAAAGCGAGAACATGATCACTTGCACTTCATTGCGCATGCCGTGCTGGAACAATGGGCGCAAGGGACGGTCGGTGAGACGCGACGTGAGGATCGCGTCGGTGCCGGGGCGGCCCTCCCGCCGGAAGAACGAGCCGGGGATTTTCCCACCGGCAGACATTCTTTCTTCGTATTCCACTTGCAGCGGGAAGAAGTCGATGCCTTCGCGCACGCCGCCCATGGTGGCTGCCGCGAAGACAATCGCGTCGCTTGTGCCGAAGGTCACCGCCCCGCCTGCCTGACCAGCCAGCTTGCCGGTCTCGAACGTAAGCGTTTGGTTTCCAACGGTCGTTGAATATTTTTTCGATTCAGGTATCATTTTGTCTCCTGTAGAGCCGACATCCACCCATGGTGTTCAGCAATGCCAAAATCACGCAGGCAAGCCGCGTAATTCCGCGATGTTTCGTACGTCAGTGGATAAGCCAGCCATTGTTTGTTTCCGCCTGGTCAGGGACTGAAGAGCGGCGACAAGTTGTAGTAGCGACTTTAGTCGCTTTGGACGATTGAAATCGTCACTACCGATTGTCATCGCTATTCAATTCCTGACGGCGGTTGTAGAAACGCGAAGGGGCGACCGAGCCGGTCGCCCCTCCATAAAAATTACTTGTGGCGCAGATTCAGGCTTTCGGTGACAGCCAGATAACGCGGGTAGTCAGACTTGCGCAAGTAAGCCAACAGGCGGCGGCGGTGCCCCACGAGCTTGAGCAATCCACGCCGGCAGGACTCATCCTTTTTGTTGATCCGCAGATGATCGGTCAACTGCTGGATGCGGCCCGTCATAATGGCGATTTGCACTTCCGGGGAGCCGGTATCCGCATCATGGCGATGATAGTCCGTGATCAGTTTTGTCTTGGTTTCCTTCGCGAGCGGCATGACGTATGCTTTCCTTTCTCTAGAGTATGCAGGTCTCCATGCCCACAGCCCGAGCCCCTTTTGGGGAGAACCGTAGAGCAGGACCAGTCACGGGCACGAATTATACCAGATAAAAATGGTCATGTCATTCTGAACGACCCGCTTCGCGGGGAGTGAAGAATCCCCGGAAAATTGAGCCTCCAAGGCTCAATTTTCCGGGAGACCCTTCGCTACGCTCAGGGTGACAAATCCTGAGTTACACCTCCACCTGGATGGCGCTGCCCGACTCATAGCGCTTCAAACCCAGCCGGAAAACGGCTACCGCTATGGAAAGGAATGCCGCCGCCCCGACGAGCAGTTCCGCCAGGGTTTGCCAGGTAAAAGAACGGACGAATTCCGCCGGGACCGCGCCCATCAACGCCGCCGGGATGAGCGTGAACAGGATCAGCTTGGCGTAGTTGTCGAAGAGTGTGATGGGATAGATGCCAAAGGTCAGCATGGCATTGAGTGCCAGCGCCGACAGATTGGACATGATCCCCAGCCAGAACGCCAGGCTCTGGATCAGGATGAGAAACGCCGCGAAAACGGCCGCCGCCAGGAGCGTCGCGAGAATGAAGCGCAGCAGTCCATCCCAGGTGAAATAGCCGGAGAGCCCGTAACTCACAAAACCATAGGTAAAGTCGCCCATCCCGCTGGCGATCATGCGGCTGGCAACCGCGTGCAGCAGGACCGGACGCGGCAGCGAGAGGTAATAATCCAGGCGGCCCTTCGTAATAATATCGCTGAGGTTGAAGGCATTGCCAAACAACATGCTGACGAGACCGAACGCGCTTGCCAGCACGCCAAACGTCAGATACATGTCGTGGATACCCCAGCCGCGCACTTCCTTGAAGCGGTCGAAGAAGATGATCCAGATCACGAAATAGATGAAGTTGTTCAGCATCATGCCAATGACCTGCGACAGGAACGCGGCGCGATACTCCATGGCGGAGAGCAGGTTGGCTTTCCAGACGGCGAGAAGGAATTTAAGTTCTTTCATGGTTCTTTGTAGTAGGAGCGCAGCATGCTGCGCTCCTACGGATTATCCTCCATTCACCGTAAGATATGCCACGCCGCGCCGATAGGTGAATGTGAGCACGAGAGCCAGGATCACGATCCAGATCATTTGAACGGTCATGACGCTGACGAACAATTCCAGCGTTGGCGTGACGAACAAGCGCGCCGGACCATAGGTAATGCTCGAAAATGGGAGCGCTCTTGCAATGACCCGCAGCCAGTTGGGGTAAAAATCCAGGGGAACCAGCATGCCGCCGAAAACAAAAGCCAGCTTCTGATAGATCCACATGAATGCCGAAACGTCCTCGGCGACAAACGCGGAGAGACCGATCATCACGGTCACGCAGAAATGCAAAACCCACGCGCCCAGGATGGCGGGCAGCGCGATGATGAATCCCTCGGGATGTTCCGGCGCTCCAGCCAGCCAAAAAACCACAACGCCTCCGAATAAGGCATTCATCGCCGCCCGGAAGATCGTCTCTCCCATGGTGGTGCTGAATTGATAGAGCAGGAAATCGTAAGGTTTGTTCAGCAGGTAAGCGATGGAGCCATCCTTGACGTTTTCTGAGATCGTGCGTGCCAGCGGGGGCCGCCCCAGTTCGATGGTCTCAGCCAGCATCAGGTACCACATCACATCCTGCAGGCTCAAGCCGTTGATGATATCGCTGCCCGACGCCGCGTACGTGACCTTCCACAGTTGATAGAAAATCCACATGAATGGGATGATCATCAGGCTGCGCCCGATCAGTTCGCCGGGGTAGGCGAGGCTGTTGATCAGCGTGATCTGAAAGATAGCCCAGTACTTCTTGAAGGATTTCATCGTTTATTTCCGGGATTATAAAACAATCCTCGAATGGATCAATAAGGTCGCAGGTCTTGCAGGGCACTGAAGAAAATCTTCTTCAGCGTTTCACGGTCTGGCATTTCTTCCTGATCCGCTACAAGCTCCAGATAGATGCTTCTCAGGAGATTGCGGATATTGTGAAAAGCGCGGGTTCTTCCTTCCTCCTCGAGCGCGCCTTTCCAATCTCCTCCGTCCGGTTGGAGGAACGACTTTGCCCACAACTCCACTTTTCTCAATGGAATCAGGTCGCGCCGCAGCACTTCCATGATGGCACGGGCAAGTCGCTCGTCCTCTCCATGCATGTAAAGGTGATTGGTTGCGTGAACCATCTTCGTCGAAATGCCATTCAGGATTTCCTGCAAATCACTTTCATTGAGATGCCGGTTTCGCCCCAGTTCGAGCATCAAATCTGCCGTGTGAGCGAGCGCATGTGCCCAGCCTTTGACAGGGACGTGTCCGCGCGGATCCTTTTCCGTGTGGAGGTACGAGATTCCCTTTTCAAAAATGGCTTGGACTTGTTCTTTTTCGAGCAACGGTTTCCTGTTGTCACTGTACACGATTTCAGCCAGGAATAAAACAGAGAAGGCGCGCAGGAACACAGAATCGGATTCGGTTTCGCCGATGCCTTTGGCTAGCGCAGCGAGCAATTCCTCCACGTGTGCACTGATTTCCTCTTTTGTATACATCTCCCGCTCCAGCCAGTTGGCATAGACATCATATCCGATTTTGTCGCGCAGCTCCGGGTCCGTGCTGGAGAGGTAGCCGAAGAGGATTTCTGTCAGTTCGCCCAGTGTGTGTCCGCTCGGGATTTTGTAATCGTTCCTGGCTAGCGATGCCCAAAAGTCTTTGTCCATGAAGCATTCTCCTGTCACCGAAATAAGAACCGATTTATTATACGCGTTTCAGGCTAACATCAACTCAAATTCGTGTACGTCACTGTATAATACTTGCTCGAGGAGATATGCTATGGAACCAGCGATTAATAACCGTATTTATGATGAACTTGCAGACACCTGGTGGGATGAGAAGGCGTTTCTTCATTTGCTCAAAGCGATGGTGAATCCGTGGCGGGTTCCTTATTTCAAAAAAGCTCTGACGAAATATTATGGTCATGATTTGAGCAAGGTGCGTCTGCTGGACATCGGCTGCGGAGGCGGTGTGCTGACCGAAGAGTTCGCGCGGATGAGCTGTCAGGTGGCGGGGATCGACATTTCACCTCGTTCCATTGCGGTCGCGCAGGCGCACGCAGATCACAACGGGCTTTCCATCGATTACCGGATTGGCGAGGCGACGAGTCTCCCCTTCGAAGCTGGCAGCTTCGAAGCAGTCAGCTGCTGCGACATGCTGGAACATGTCCCGGACTGGAAACAGGTCGTTGCCGAAGCCGCGCGCGTACTCAAGCCGGGCGGGCTTTTCTTCTTCGATACGATCAACCGCACACAAAAGAGCAAAGCGGTCATGATCCAGGGGCTGCAGGAATCATCCTTCACCCGGCTGATGCCTGACAACACACACATCTGGGAGATGTTCATTACCCCGGACGAGATCACAACTGCCCTCCGGGCACAGGGAATGACCGTGGAAGATATGCAGGGTGGCAAGATCGCCAAAAACCCGCTGGCTACGCTCTGGGATGTCCGCCAGCAGAAACAGGGCCGGATCACGTTTGGAGAATTGGGACGCCGACTGGAACTCAAGCTGGATAAGGATTTGTCGCTCAATTATCTGGGCTATGCACGCAAGACGATGTAATCTTTTTAGAGGTGTTAATTATGGTGAAAACCACTGAACTTCCCGTTTTACCTTTTGAAAGCAAAAAGAATTGGGCGGACTGGCTCGCCAGACAGCACGACAAGTCGCCGGGTGTGTGGGTGAAGCTTGCTAAAAAGGATTCAAGTATCCGGTCCGTCACGCGTGACGAAGCGCTGGACGTTGCCCTGTGCTACGGCTGGATCGATGGCCAGGGGAAAAGCTTTGACGACAAATACTGGCTTCAGAAATTCACGCCGCGCAGACCGAAGAGCATCTGGTCGAAGATCAACACCGAAAAGGTGGAGAGGCTCATCGCCAGCGGCGAGATGAAGCCCGCGGGGCTGAAGGCGATCGAGGCAGCCAAACGGGACGGCCGCTGGGAGGCAGCGTATTCTTCGCAGAAGAACATTACGGTCCCGGAAGACTTCCAGGCTGCGCTGGAGAAAAACAAGAAGGCTAAAGCCTTCTTCGCGACCCTGAACAGCGTCAATCGATATGCGATCCTGTTCAGGATCCATAATGCCAAAAGACCGGAGACGCGCGCCAGGCGCATTCGGCAGTTTTTGGCGATGCTGGCGCGAGGCGAGAAGATTTACGAATAACATGCAGATCAAAGCACTGAATTTTACTTTCGCCTTGACGCAGGACTCGAACCGGAAGATAATCCAAGCAGAATGAGCGAAATCAGCGACTCAGAGATCCACGAAATCGTGCAGCGCGTGCTCCAGCAGGTTTTGGGGGCTTCGATGTCCGCGCCTGTCTCGACAAATCCTGCCCCCGCACAGCCTCAAGCTTCCGGGCGAAAAGCCGTCGCCATCGGTGCGGATCACGGCGGGTTCGAGCTGAAAGAAGCGCTCAAAGCCGATTTAACCGCCCTGGGCTTTGATATCCAGGATGTGGGCACGAACAGCAAGGAAGCCGTGGATTATCCCGATTTCGCTCACGCAGTCGCGCAGGCGGTCAGTAGCGGGGAAGCCTGGCGGGGGATCATGATCGATGGGGCTGGGATCGGGAGCTGTATCGTCGCCAACAAAGTCCCTGGCGTGCGCGCCGGGATGGCGTATGACTACTCGTCCGCGGTCAACAGCCGCGAGCACAACGACACAAACGTGCTGACCCTGGGCGCCGGTCTGATCGGCGCCAGCCTGGCGAAGCAAATTGTCAGGACCTGGCTGACCACCGAGTTCGCGGGTGGGCGTCACACCCCGCGCGTAGATAAGATAAAATCGGTGGAGAGGAAGTATTTGAAATAACCAACTACCATTGCGAGGGGCCGCCATGTTTTGTAGGGGCGCAATACATTGCGCCCGCGGCGACGAGCAGTGACGGAAAAGAACAATGAAACCTGACTCAAAACTAGTCGAACAACTTGTCGAGATCATCACTCGTGAAGTGCTTGTGGCGATGGCGGAGGAAGAGCAGCGCCTCGCGCAACCGGAAGCCTATCACTGTGAGTATGATTGCGTGGACCAGCTGTGCGTGCGCACCTGCTTCGATGAGATGGGCAACGTCATCAACGCAGGCGCGGAGCGTTTATCGTCCACGCTTGGTGTCATTCCTCAGGACCTCAACCTGGCGAAGATGATCGATCACACCCTGCTCAAGCCGGATGCCACCCAGCAGGAGATCGCCCAGCTTTGCTTTGAAGCGCGCAAATATGGCTTTGCCTCCGTCTGCGTCAACCCGACCTGGGTCAGTCTGTGCGCGGAACTTCTGAAAGGTTCGCCGGTCAAAGTCTGCACCGTGATCGGCTTTCCGTTGGGCGCCACATCGTCCGAGACCAAAGCCTTCGAAACCGAGACAGCCATCCGGCAGGGCGCGACCGAGATCGACATGGTCATCAACATCGGCGCGTTGAAAGCGCGCGATCTTGAGACGGTTGCCCGAGATATTCGCGGGGTGGTCAATGCAGCGCATCCGCGCGGGGCAATTGTTAAGGTGATCATCGAAACCGTTTTGCTGACGGATGAAGAAAAAACCATCGCCAGTTTGCTCTCCAAAGAAGCCGGCGCGGACTTCGTCAAGACCTCCACCGGCTTCGCAGGTGGGGGAGCGACTGTCAATGATGTCGCGTTGATGCGCAAAGCTGTGGGACCGGAAATGGGCGTCAAAGCCTCGGGCGGCGTCCGTACGTTTGAAGATGCCGAGAGCATGATCAAGGCTGGGGCGACGCGCATCGGCGCGAGCGCGGGGGTGAAGATCCTGCAGGGGCCCGGCCCCGCCGGGCAGCCGTCGGCTGCGCGCGAAGCGGGCACTTCATCCACAAAGAGTTACTAGGAGTGCGATATGTTGATAGCAAAAGTGATCGGCACAACGGTATCCACCATCAAGGATGAAAAACTGCAGGGTCGCAAGTTGTTGATCCTGCGCCAGACCGATGAGACCGGCGCGCCCTCTGGAAAACCTTACGTCGCGGTCGACACGGTCGACGCCGGCATTGGCGATCTGGTCCTGACCGCCGCCGGTTCGTCTGCGCGGCAGACGAATATCACCAAGGATACGCCGGTCGATTCAGTTATCATGTCGATTATTGATTCGCTTGAAGTGGATGGCAAGGTTGTATTTCGGAAATCGTAATCAGTCGAAGAAAGGAAACGAACATGGCTGTTGATCCTGG
>JAFGCG010000026.1 GCA_016932715.1 Anaerolineales bacterium | reverse complement strand
TTCAGCATAAAATCAAAAGTGTTGCACATTAGGTAAATAATGTTATTTGGCAGAGTCAGAGGCACCGCGATCTGCACGATCAAGTATCCCGGCACGGAGGGATTGAAACTGCTGGTCGTCCAGCCGTTGAACAAAAAGCTGGAACCGGTCGGCATCCTGCAGGTCGCCGCGGATGTGGTGCAGGCGGGTCCCGGTGACCTGTGTGTGATGGTGCGTTCGCGCGAAGCCGCGCTTGCCATGCCCGATGAAAAATTCGTCCCCATTGACCTGGCGCTTGTCGGCATTGTGGATGAGTTGGAAGTCAAGCCGGATGGGGCGTTCGATTACACCCTGAAGCAAGGGCATAATCAGTTTACGTGATCCTTCACCACGAAGGACACAAAGGAGCACGAAGGTTTAAGAATGGTTTTGGGTAAAGTTGTCGGGACGATCGTGACCACGATCAGTCATAAAGATTACAAGAGCCGCAGGCTGCTGGTCGTCCAGCCGCTGGTGCTGGATGGCGACACGCCGGAGCCGAACGAGGACTTCATTGCCCTGGATAATACCCAGGCAGGGATCGGAGATACTGTGCTGGTGAACCGCGAAGGCAACGGCGCCCGGCAGGTACTCAGGAATCCTGATGCAGCGGTTATTTCTGTGATTGTAGGAGTTGTGGATTCGATTTACGCGGAATATTAATATACGCAGTGGGGGAGCAGGGACAACTCGTCTATGAAACAAAACTGGCTTTCGGGTAAATCCTGGAGGTCAGTTTTTATTTTCATCTTGACAAAACTAATTATATTAGTTAAAATACTAATAATAATAGTCATGAAAAGAGGCATGCCGAAAGGATGAAAAACATGGGAGGCAAGAAACGTGTGCGCCTTGATAAAGATGAAGTGCTGCAAGCCGCGGTGAGTTTGGTCAATGCTGAAGGAATCGCTTCCCTCACTCTCAGCCGTCTCGCCGAGGAACTGGGGATCCGCTCCCCGTCCCTGTATAACCATGTGGATGGGCTGCCCGGCCTGCACCGGGAACTAGCGGTGATGAATGCCAGATTGATCGCGGATCGTCTCAACGAAGCTGCGATTGGCAAAAGCGGCGTTGAGCTTTTTATGAATGTCGCGCAAGCCTTTCGAAATTACGTGAAGGAGTATCCCGGGCTGTACATGTCCAGCCTGCGCGCCTCGGGCAATCAGGCTGCTCCGGATGAAAACCTGATCCGTGAAGAGGAGCGCAGCCTGAAGGTCGGGCTGGCAGTGATGGCTTCGCTGGGTTTGCAGGGCCAGGATGCCATCCATGCCCTGCGTGCGTTCCGAAGCATGGTCCATGGATTTGTCACACTGGAAGTGGCGAGCGGCTTCGGCCTGCCCCAGGATTGCGACGAAAGTTTTCGCCGGCTGGCGGAGGCTTTGGTAAATGGATTGAAACGTTTATAAGTTGGAGTGAGAAATGGAAGTCTTAAAGGGATTGAATTTACTGGTTCGATTTTTACTGGAGCTTTGTCTGCTTGCCGCAGTAGCCTATTGGGGCTTCAAGACCCAGTCAGGCTGGTTCATGAAGATCCTACTCGGGATTGGCTTGCCTGTGTTAATCGCGGTACTGTGGGGGACGTTCATGGCTCCGAAAGCGACCCGGCCCCTGAGCGGCGCTCCGCGCCTGACCCTGGAGCTGGTCCTGTTTGCTTCGGGCGCCGTCGCCCTCTTTGCGAGCGGAAAGCCTGCTCTTGGCTGGGCATACGTAATTACCCTGATCGTACACGAGGTTTTATCGGCGGTGTGGCAGCAATAAACCACACGGTATAGATTTTGTAATAGACCAATCTTAGATTTAAGGAGAGCTGAAATGAATTCGACAATGGTACTTGAAAATACTCCGCGCGGACAGGATCGCCTGGGGCGTGGACTGATGTGGCTGGCAGCTCTGGGAGCACTTGCTGCATTTGTCTCTGCACTTGCCGGGATCAGCAGTGCAGCGCCGGAAACCCTCTGGGTGGAGACCTGGCGCCTGTTCGGGTTCCTTGTTTTTACCGGCATGTTCGTACTTCTGGCACTACGTCCCCGTAAGTCCGCAGGTGTATGGGAACTCGCCTTCTTTCACAAGGCAGCGATGGGAGTCTCTGCCATCTTCCTGGCCAATGCAGAGGGAGCCGCCCTGGCAGCCACGATTGACGCGGTGCTCGCCGTCGTCATTCTGGCGGCTTACATTTTGACACGTGGCTGGATGTCGTGGAAGAATTGACGTTGAGATTTCCTTGTCACGCAAGAGCGATCCATCAAAGATGGGTCGCTCTTATTGTATGGGTTTGTCGGGAGGAGACGAGGTTTGATTTTATGGAAGTTGTAACGCGATACGAAACCCGCAGTCGTTGAGTCTGCCGCGCGGCGACCACCCAACACCCCGATCGGTAGCACGTAAATATTCCGGGGTGCCGGCATTCCACGCACACCCGCGAATGACGCGATACGTGTAGCCATTGAGGTCTGTGTTGTCCATGCCCCAGGCCGTCAGGCACCACTCCGAAAGATTCCCGATCATGTCCATTACACCGAATGGACTTTGTCCGGCGGGGAAGCTTCCCACCGGGGAAACCTGCCCAATGCGCTTCATGAAATTGCCGCGGGTTTCATCCAGTTCATTTCCCCAGGGATAACTCCAACCTGTATCTCCGACCGCGGCACGCTGCCATTCCTGCTCCGTAGGCAGGTGGATATGAAGGTTCAATTCGGCGGACAGCCAGCGACAAAATGCCATGCTGTCAAACCAGCTGGCGCGGGTGCGCGGCAAATCTGTCCCTTCGAAGGCGGTTGGTTTTGGATTGACGTGATCTTTTCGCCATTGAATTCCCTGCAGGGAGAAGTCCCACCATTGTGGGTCGCAAAAGCCGTTGGGATGCCTGATAAATCTTTTGTATTGCCCGTTCGTGACGAGATATTTGGCAATGGCAAAGTCTGCCACCTGCCAGGTCCCGCCGGTTGTGCCCCCATAATCGCTGGCGTCCAGCAGGGTCACTGCGCCGCCTGTGACGTGGCGCCATTCGAAGGGAGGGCAGAGAAGCGTCTCTACCTGCCTGGAAAGAGTTATTAATTCATTGGAGATTGACATGGGATATATTCAAAGCCATTATATAATAAACTACACAGGTATTGCCAAAGGAGTTGAATCATGAAAGAATATCGAATCCCTCCGGATATTCACGACCCGCTTGGCTCTTACTCTCATCAGATCGAGATTCAGGGGAATGAACGCATACTGGTGATTTCAGGTCAGGTAGGCATGAGACAGGATGGCACAGTGCCGGACGATCCGCTCGAGCAAATCGAGGTTGCCTTCGAGAACATCATTCGCAATCTTCGCACTGCAAATATGGATGTGGAAGATATTGTCAAGATCACGTATTATTTGGTGGGTGAGATAGACACGGTAAAGAGGCGTGAGTTGATCCATTCCAAATTGCAGGGACACAGACCCTGCAGCACATTGTTGTATGTTGTCGGGTTGGCGAGTCCTGTTTACAAAGTCGAGATCGACGCGTGGGCAACCCGCGCGGACTAGTGTGGCGCTTCAGTGCCACCAAGGCAAAGCGCGGAGAACATTTGTTGAATCAGGAGACAACATGAAAACAGGTGTGGTGGGGAGTGGTTTTGTCGGCGCGACGGCTGCCTACGCGCTGGTCATGCGCGGGGTGGGGCGGAGAGTCGTGCTGGTCGACCAGAATCGGGCGCGCGCCGAAGCGGAGGCTGACGACATCCTGCACGCGGTTCCGTTTGCTCATCCGCTGGAAGTCACCGCCGGAGAGTATGCAGACCTGGCTGGGTCCAAGGTGGTGATCGTCTCAGCAGGGGTGGGACAAAAGCCGGGCGAGACGCGGCTCCAGTTGCTGGGACGGAACGCACAGGTCTTCAGGCAGGTGATCCCCAGCGTTCTTCAACACGCTCCGGAGGCTGTTTTACTCATCGCCACCAACCCGGTCGATGTGATGACGCACATCGCGGCGCGTTATGCCGGTGAACTGGGAGTCCCTTCCAGCCGCGTGATCGGCTCAGGCACCACGCTCGATACGGCGCGTTTTCGCAGCCTGATCGGACGGCGCCTGAATGTTGATTCGCAACATATCCATGCTTATGTGCTTGGTGAGCATGGCGATTCGGAAGTGCTGGCATGGTCGCAGGTCACAGTGGGCGGAATCCCTTTGGAAGAGTTTTGTAACGGACGGGAAATATCGATCTGCCCGGACGATTATGCTGCCATCGATGAAAAAGTCCGGCGGGCAGCGTATCACATCATCGAAGGCAAGGGTGCGACGTACTACGGCATCGGCAGCGCCATCGCGCGGATCGTGGAAGTGATCCTGGGGGATGAGCGCTCCATTCTCACCGTTTGCACACCGACGAAGAATGTGGCAGGGATTAAAGATGTGACCGTCTCACTGCCGAATCTGGTAGGTGGAGATGGAATCATTCAGACATTCTTTCCAAATCTGAGTCAAGGAGAGATAGATGCGCTGCATGCCAGTGCCCGGGTCGTGCGCACAGCGATCGATGAGCTTGATCAGTAAGTCTCGCGCTGCGCGAAGTGAGGAGCGTTCTTCGCGACGAGTGAAGACGAAGCGCGCCTAAGCCCAATCGTTAAACTTTCTGGTAACCCG
Organism: Anaerolineales bacterium; assembly: GCA_016932715.1. GTDB lineage: Bacteria > Chloroflexota > Anaerolineae > Anaerolineales > Villigracilaceae > Defluviilinea. The sequence continues at coordinate 207 of JAFGCG010000026.1, read as the reverse complement.
CGCTTCGACTGCGCTCCTCGACGAGCACTCGTCGCTCCGCTCAGCACGAGATCCGTCTTAAACACAACACGATTAACCCCAAAATTAATCTGGACGCAGGTAAACGCTGATGCAAAAGAAAAAATCTGCGTTGGTCAGCGTGAGTCAGCGTCCCTTTGGCTTTCAAAAAGAAACTCACCCCGGAAAATTAATTTCGGGGTGAGTCAT
>JAFGCG010000025.1 GCA_016932715.1 Anaerolineales bacterium | reverse complement strand
TAATGACAGGTATCAACCTCGGGGCAAGCCCCGAACCCCTTCTTCCGCAGCAAGCTGCGGGGTATGGAACCCGCGAGAGAATCAACCATGCGCATCCGGATCACATTTTTGAAACAAGGCGCTTTACGTTACACGGGTCACCTTGACCTGCATAAGCTCTGGGAACGCGCCGCGCGCCGCGCCGAGCTGCCGCTCGCCTATTCGCAGGGCTTCCACCCGCAGCCGAAGATGAACATGGCAGCCGCCCTGCCGCTTGGTTTTTCTTCGCGCTGTGAGGTCATGGATATGAAACTCGAGCACGACATCTCCCTGGACAATTTGGCTACACGCTTGAACGGCACCCTGCCTGCCGGGCTGCAGGTGGTGGAAGTCCAACAGGTGGATGAGCACGCGCCCGCTTTGCAGACGCAAGTCGCCGCGGCGGAGTATGAGGTCACTTTAACGGAATCAGTGGACGGGTCGGAGCTGCAGCGGAAGATCGATTCCGTTATCGAATCGGAATCCATCCCGCGCGAACGCCGCGGCAAAACCTATGACCTCCGTCCACTGGTTGAGACTCTCAGCCTCCTGCATAATCATAAGATCTTTATGCGGCTGGCAGCGCGCGAAGGCGCAACCGGACGCCCGGAAGAAGTGTTGGATGTATTGGGAATCGCGTTCGAAGAAACCCGCATTGAAAGAACTCGTCTACTTTTTCAATCCTGAGTGGAGGACACTATGGCTTTTCTTGGAGCATTGTTCTTTGGGTTCGTGCCGATGTTTTTGTTCGCGGCATTCGTCAACTGGCTGGATCGCTATGAGAAGGAGCCAAAGCTCCTGCTCGGCGCCGCGTTCATATGGGGCGTCGTCATCGCAGGAGGCGGAGCCTTTATCATCAACACGGTGTTGGGCATCGGTATTTATGTCATGACCGGCTCGGAAGGCGCGGCCGAGTTCGGGACGACCTCCATTGTTGCGCCGATCATCGAAGAGGGGCTGAAAGGTCTGGCAGTGCTGGCTGTCTTCCTGATGTTCCGCAACGAGTTCGATTCTATCCTGGATGGGATTGTCTACGGCGCAGTCACTGCCATGGGTTTTGCCGCCATCGAGAACGTTCTTTATATTTATCGAAATGGATACCTGGAAAACGGCTGGGAAGGCTTCTGGGTTATGGTTTTCATTCGGGTGCTGCTTGTCGGATGGATGCACCCATTCTTTACTGCCTTTACAGGGATCGGGCTTGCCATCGCGCGCATGTCCCGCAACGTTCTCGTCAAGATCATCGCGGTGCCGACAGGCTATGCGCTGGCTGTCACAACGCATGCCTTCCACAACACGTTCAGCGGATTGATCGGCGGGCTGGAAGGGCTGGCTGCCGGCACCCTGGTGGACTATATGGGTTATGCGGTGATGCTCATCTTCGTCATCTGGATGGTCGTCATGGAGCGCAGCATCCTCAGGAAGCATCTGCATGATGAAGTGGCAAATGGGAGGATCTCCCAGCAGCAGTACAACACTGCCACTTCCTTCTTCCAAACCAATGCGCACCTCGCGGCGCTGACGTCAGGAACGTTCCGCCCCACCTCCCGCTTCTACCAGGTCTGCGGCGAGCTTGCTCACAAGAAGGAGCAGCTGGCAAAGCTGGGCGACGAAGGCGGGAACAGAGTGATCATCGAGCAGCTGCGCGCCGAGCTGGCTCAGCTCGCGCCGCGCGCCAGGGCGTAAATTTTCTTCATTGCGAGCGAACCGCAAAGCGGTGAGCGAAGCAATCTCTCACTCACGAGCATGAGGAATTGCTTTGCCGCTGCTTCGTCTTCGTGCTTCGCACTCCGCTCAGCGCGAGCCGCTCGCCCCTACTCTATGATAAAATCTGCTCGCCTGCCCCTATAGCTCAGTGGACAGAGCGTCGGCCTCCGGAGCCGGAGAGCACAGTTCGAGTCTGTGTAGGGGCGCACCGAAAAGACATGGGACGACGATCACCGTTTCCGAATTCGAGGAAACAAAGCTCGTCGTCCTATGTTATTGCTCAAACGCATGCCAGAATGTTGAGTAGGAGATTTTGCCAATGATCCATTCAGGGACTTTGTTGCTCTATACGATCGGCGCGCTAATCATCATCGTCTCCCCTGGACCTGATTTCATTTATGTCACCACGCGCGGCATCGCGCAGGGGCGTGTCGCCGGGCTGCTGTCGGCTGCCGGCATCAGCCTGGGATTGATGGTGCACACCCTCCTGGCGGCCCTGGGGCTCTCGGCCTTGCTGCAAACCTCGGGGATCGCTTTTCAAACCATTAAGTTTATGGGAGCCGCCTATTTGCTCTACCTGGGGGTCAAGGTGTTTCTGAACAAGGAAAGTCTCATCCAGCCCGGGCAGAGCGAGGTGAAATTGAATAAGCTGGCGATCGTACGGCAGGGGATCGCCACCAATGTCTTCAATCCAAAAGCGATTCTCACCTTTATGGCTTTTATTCCTCAATTCATCAATCCGGCAGATCGATTGGCAGCGATCCAGATCAGCCTGCTGGGGGGCATCATCGCCTTTTTAGCCATCGTCTGGTTTGGACTGGTGGGTTATTTTGCCGGCACACTGGGGAAGTGGCTGTGTCGCCAGACGTTCCTGCAGCGTCTCATTCAGTGGGCCACAGGTTGTATTCTGGTCAGTTTAGGGCTGAGATTGGCTTTATCAAAGAACCGGTAGGGGGTACGGAGGCAGCCGATCAAACACTGTGAGCCTCTGACCGCAAGGAGTCCCGCCCGCCAGCGGATAACGCTCACCGCCGAGTGTCTCCGGTAGACAACTGGCGATATAATTAACCTGTTATCCCCCTATGGCTATCCAGGAAACATCGAACGCTCATTCGAGCAAACAAGGTTTTGCACTGCGCGCCCTATTCGAACACCTTTTCCTGCAAGAAAAGGATCCTCCCTACGTATTTCTACTCCTGGGAGTGATCACCCTGGTCGGGCTCGTTCTCCGCTTGTTGGACATCAACAAGCCGATCGCCTATGACGAGGCATACACCTTCATCAATTTTGCTTCCAGGGCCTTCAAGCATATCCTGGCGGATTACAGCGCCCCAAACAATCATATCTTGCATACGATCCTGGTCGGGATTGCCTGCCGGCTGTTCGGCGGACAGCCCTGGGTCATCCGGTTGCCGGCATTTATCGCCGGCACGCTGATGACGCCGGTCATGTACATTACTGCCCGCCGGTTCTTCTCCCGCCCGCAAGCCCTGGGAGCAGCCGCTCTCGTTGCAGTTCTGCCCGTGTTTATCGATTATTCGGTCAATGGGCGCGGCTATACCATGCTGTTTGTGTTCGCATTGTTACTAGCCAATTTCGGGGGGATCCTCGTGACCCGTCAAAGCAAGCCTGCCTTGATTGCTTTTGGATTGACAGCCGCGCTTGGGTTTTATACCATCCCCATCTTTCTTTATCCGATGGCAGGTATTTCACTGTGGGTGGTGATGACATACTTGTTCGCCCGGGAACCCTGGCGGGCTAGACTTCGCCGGCTGGCTGTCTTCCTGGGTATGTGCCTGCTGGCAGGCTTGCTGACATTCCTTCTATATTCACCAGTGATCATCTTTGGCACAGGGCTCGACTCCATTATCGGCAATGAGTTCGTGGAATCCCAGGATTGGTCCGCGTTTTCAGCGAACCTTGCCCCCCGCCTCATCAATGTCTGGAATAAATGGATGATCGGCATCGACCCGATCATCGAATATCTGTTCTTAGGCGGTTTTTTGCTATCCCTGTTCTTTTATCGCCAGGCATCCAATCAGAAACTGCCGCTGCAGGTCTCTTTGGTGCTTGCCCTCACAATCCTGCTGATGCTGCAGCGCGTCACGCCCACACCAAGGATATGGCTTTATCTGGAAGCCTTCTATTTGATGTTTGCCGCAGCGGGATTGGTATGGCTGACCGATTGGCTCATGCGCAGGATCATCGACCCAGCCCCTGCCGAAAGGTTCCTTTCCTTTGCCATCCTGCTGGTCTTCATCGGAATTTCTGCAAATGCTCTGATCGTGCATCAACGGAAGGCAGTGAAGACAGATAACCATTCGCCGGAAAAGTACGCGGCGGATTACCTGGCAGACTATCTCCAGCCGGAAGATACGCTCGTCGCGACGGGACCGGTGGATATCGAAACGGCTTATTATCTGAGCCTGCGGGGCATTTCCTTCGACCGCTTTTATAAGCGGGATCATCCCGTGCCGATCCGGAATGCACTGGTCCTAGTGCGAAAGAAATCGAGGTACGAAACGCCGGAGAGCGTCCTCGAATTCTTCAAATTGGATCAAACGCTGGATCTGCGCGCGGCGGAACTGGTCTTTGAGTATGCGAATGTGCAAGTGTACTCCATCCCTGCCAGGTAAGTTTGAAAACCACATTACGGAGGGAAATTTGTTTTCGATTACAATCCTGCGGGTGTCAATACAACGCTCGACCATCGCTTTCATCCTTCTTGCCGTTTTAAGCATGGGCTGTGATATTCAGGTTCGTGAAGCGGCGCCGACTGCGATACCTGTACTCATCACGGCGACCCTGCCTGCGACTCCAACCCAGATTTCCTCCGAAACTCTGCCGCCGCCTCCCCCGCCGCCGACAACTGCTCCCGTCAAAGGAGTGACATCTACCCAGATCAATGTGCGCGCCGAACCATCCACTGCGGCGAATGTACTCGGCATGATCCCTGCAAATACGGAAGTGGAGATCACCGGCAAAGACCCGGGCGAAAATTGGTGGCAGATCAGTTACCCGCAGGGACCTGATGGAAAAGGCTGGGTCACCGCGCAATATGTCACAACGGCCGCCAGTCCCCAGGTCCCGACCATTGGAGGCGGGCAAGCTGGTTCCCCGGGCGGAAATGTCGCTGTGGTCCAACAGCAGCTCAATGTCCGCAGCGGACCCGGGACAGGCTTCAACTCGCTGGGCACGTTGAATCCGCAGGATGTGGTCAGGCTGACCGGCAAGGATTCCAACGGTGCCTGGCTCCAGATTGATTTCCCGGCGGGTCCGGAGGGCAAAGGCTGGGTCAACGCGGCATTTGTGCAGGCGCAGGGTGTCGAGAATCTGCCCATCATAACGGAAGCAGGCCTGGTCGTTGGGACCGGAACGCCGACGGTCATCCCGGCTACACCGACCGCGACCTTCCAACCCGCCTGGGAGGATGACGACTCCGCCCAATCGCCGTCCATCAATATCATATTTTCAGCGCTGGGAACGCATGACCTGCAATATTCAAGCGATGTTTCTTCGCCCACAGGCGATCGGGAGGATTGGTTACAATTTACCCCGTATACCGGAAGTGTCCTGCTGGAGGTTTCCTGCAAAGGAAGTAACGTGCAAGTCGAAGTCAGCCAGGCTGCGCAACGTCTTGAACAGACTGCCTGCCCAGATCAAAAACGGATCCCAGTGAAACCCGGGAATCCGGTACACGTACATGTAAGTGTTCTTCAGGATGGTTCACAAAAGTATTCAGCGTACACACTGAGAGTCAGGAGCATCCCATGAATAATATTTCGCAGGGAGACATTCGTCAGCGGCCCGATGTGATCCGCATGAAGCGCCGTATGGGAATAGCCTACGGTATTGTGGCTGGGTTGTCGTTTGCCGCCGCCACCTGGGGAATTGACAGCCTGCTGCTTAGTCGGGCGCATGCGCTCTACCCCTGGCTGAAGTTCATCATCGGGGCAGTTGTCTGCATGATTACAGGAGGACTGGCAGGCTGGCTGGTAGCCCACTTCGAAAAAGGCATCTTTGCGCTGCCGATTTACCTTGTCCTGGGCCTGGTATTTTCCTGGCTGATTGTGGCTCTGCCTTTCCAGATCTTCCCCAGGGTTGTGACCTGGCTAAATCCAGAAGCCGGAAGCCTGCTGAACTACACATTCTATGAAGGTTTCGGCTCGCGGTTCTGGATCGCAATTGCCTGGGTGTCCCTGTTCATGGCACTGACAGGGGTTTTGCAGCTTCCGACCACGGAACCGGCGGCGTTTTCAACAACCTTCTTTGGCAAAGTCGGACCTCTGCTTCTGTGTTCTGTGATCATGCTCATCAATGGAGTCATCGTCGACAGTCTCAACAACGAAGCACTGCGAATGGCAGTTCTTCATATGGACAACACGATCGAATTCGCCGTCGAACATCAGGGCAAGGAGGTGGACCGCGCTATGGCGCGCACGATGCGCATGTCATCCCTGCGAGTCGTGGGCGATGTGATCAGCCAGCCGCGCCGGCTGATCGTGGGAAGCTATGACCAATTCCTCGATCAAATCCATGTCCTCGTCCGATTCGGGGACTCCTGGGTGGACTGTATCGTCGTCTACAACCAGCCAAGCTTTTGCCAGTACGTCAATTCGCCCTCCCCATAGCGGTTTCGTTGCACTCGATCCATGCTGCCTGGGGAGCACTCAAAAGGTGATGCTGTTGGCGAATTGCGAAGTGAGAGATAATTGGGCAATCCCACGTTCTTCCAGGAGTAGCAGAAAT
>JAFGCG010000024.1 GCA_016932715.1 Anaerolineales bacterium | reverse complement strand
TGATCCGGATCGGAGACTTTTCCAAACTCAGCCGTGTGTCTGTCAAGACGCTGCGCTTCTACGATGAGATGGGCTTGCTCAAGCCTGTTGAAGTGGATCGCTTTACCGGCTACCGTTATTACGAATTCGACCAGCTGCCGCGCCTGTACCGCATCCTGGCGCTCAAAGACCTGGGCTTCTCTTTGGAGGCGATCGGCCATCTCCTCGAAGGAGATCTGTCCACCGAGCAAATGCGCGGGATGCTGAAACTGCGTCAGGCTGAGATCAGGCAGCGGGTGGAGGAGGAAGCGGAACGCCTGGGGCGCGTGGAACTCTGGCTGAGACAAATCGAACAGGAGGATTCCATGTCCAAGTATGATGTTGTCATCAAGAAGGTTGAACCGGTCAAGGTTGCCTCGGTCCGCGGGGTTATCCCCAAGCCAAATGAGCAGAGGCCGTTGTGGAGTGAGTTGTGGTCATACCTGAAACCGCAGCATGTCCAGCCGTCGGGTCCCTGCTTTACGCTCTATCACGATACGGAATACAGGGAACGCGATTGGGATGTCGAGGTCTGCGAGCAGATCAATGTTGAACTGGCTCCTACGCAACGCGTCAATGTCTACAGTCTGCCGTCTGTCGAAACGATGGCTTGTACCGTCCATGCGGGTCCGTTCGTCACGATCGGTGAGGCGTATGACGCCATCCTCAAATGGATGGATGAGAATAAGTATCAGATCGTGGGACCCAGCCGTGAAATCGTTCTGCGCGAGCCGCAACCCAATAACAGTCAAAACGATGCCGGCACGGTGACCGAGATCCAGTACCCGGTGGAGAAGGCGGGATAAGTTAAGGAAGAAGAAAGAGGAAAGAAAGAGGAGAGTGGCATGAAAAGTGCCACTCTCCTCTTATGGAGTCAGCCAGCTTGCTGATGGTATACCCAGGGAGCAAGCTCCCTGACTCCATATTCCATTCTAAAGGTGGGCGCAACCCGCAGGGTGCTTCGCGAAGGGACTCGAACCCCTGACCTTACCATCCCCTCAATGGGGGCTTCTGTGGAAACAAAAAGCCCTGGTTATTCAGGACTCTTGTGGGCGCAAAGGGACTCGAACCCCTGACCTCTTCTGTGTAAGAGAAGCGCTCTAACCAACTGAGCTATGCGCCCGCACGAAGTGCGTGTGCGCATTATACCGCGATTGCCCCTTGCATTCTCAATGTCATTCTGAGCGAAGCGAAGAATCTCCGATCATTTCAGCCGTCCGGCTGAAATGATCGGGAGACCCTTCGTTGCACTCAGGGTGACGTAATTCATATATCTTTGAAATTAGGCATCCCTTCGGATTTGTGCTACACTTCCGCCCGATTAACTATCAGATTTTCCAACGGAGGCAACATGCGCGTTGTTCGTTACGAAACAGGGGATGGCAAGAAACCCAAATATGGCTGGCTGCTGGATGACAAGGTCGGCGAGATCGGTGGCAATGTCTTTGGGCGCTACCGCCGCAAGGAAGCCGAAACGCCGCTCGCGGAGGTGAGGCTGCTCGCCCCATCCGAGCCGAGCAAAATCATCTGCGTGGGACGCAACTACATCGAACATGCCAAGGAGTTGGGCAACGAGGTGCCGAAGGTCCCGCTGATCTTTTTGAAGCCGCCTTCTGCCATCATCGCGAGCGGGGATGCGATCCTCCTGCCCTCGCAATCCGCGCAAGTGGAGCACGAAGGTGAGCTGGTCGTTGTGATCGGTAAACGCGGACGCCACATCACGGCCGAGAACGCCAGGAAGCACATCCTGGGATACACCGTCGGCAACGACGTCACGGCGCGCGACCTGCAGCGGATCGACGATCAGTGGACGCGCGCCAAAGGCTTCGATACATTCTGTATCTTCGGACCCTGGATCGATACCGAGTTCGATCCGGCTGATGCCGTCCTGACCGTGCGGGTGAACGGCCAGATGAGGCAAATGGCATCCACGCGTGACATGGTGTTCAACGTTCCAACGTTGATCGCCTACGTTTCGTCTGTGATGACTCTCGAACCAGGCGACCTGCTCTTCACCGGGACGCCCTCCGGCGTCGGTGAGTTAAAGAACGGCGATGAAGTGACTGTCGAGATAGAAGGCTTGGGAGAGTTGAAGAATCCTGTCCGCAAGGAGTAAACAGATCAAGACGCAGCCTGTCAACTCCCTTTTTTGCTGATCCACGGGATCGAGGCGGGCTGCAGTTCACGTTGAGGGATTTGATCGCTGAGGTCTATAATGTCTCCTGTTAGAAAAAAACGGCCGAATTGCTGCATCCGAACCGGATCCTTCAGGAGGAGACATGCGCAAACCCTTTTTCCCACTGTTTGGTTTACTGACGACCGCAGCATTGGTCCTTTCCGCCTGCAACCTGCCCATCGGCAGCGCAATCTCTGAGACGGCGCCGCCGACAAGTGACGTCATCGCACCGTCAGCCACGGAAGCCAAGCCAACTGAAGTCGTTCCGACGGATACTCCCACCCTGACAGCCACGGCAACGCCGACGTCGGAGCCAAGCGCGACAGCCACCCCGCAGGCTCCCGTGGCAGAAGTGGTGCGCGAGTCCAATTGCCGTACCGGCCCGGGTGCACTTTACAAGCTGGTTGCCACCTACCAGGTTGGGCAGATGCTCGAAGTTGCCGCCAAAGACCTGGGGGGAGGCTACTGGTTTGTCAGAAACCCGGAGAAGCCCGAAGAGCAATGTTATCTGTTGGCACAGAACATCCGCATCAGTGGGGATACAGCAGCCTTACCGAAATTCACTCCCCCGCCTTCGCCCACGGCGCCTCCATATTTCACTCTCGCCTTCAAGAAATTCGACACCTGTGAGGGAAGTGAATATGCCATTTTTACCGTGGAGAACGTCGGCAGTGTCCCGTTCCGTTCAGCCTATATCAAAGTCACAAATCAAAAGACCGGCAAATCGGTCGAGCACTCGCTCAACGCATTTGACCTGAGAGTCAAATGCGTCCTTGCCAAGAATATCGCGCCGCTCGATCCCGGAGGGACCGGTTACGTGCACAGTCCGCCGTTCAAATGGTCGGGGCACGCGGATAAATTACGGGCAGCCATTATGATCTGCACCGAAAAAAACCTGAAAGGCGCCTGCGTGACGCAGACCATGGATATAAAAGAGTGAATCATGTTTCAACTCAAAACCACTCCATTCCATGAACGGACCTCGATAGACCATAGACTGTGGACAATGGACGATGACCGGCGAAAATGGTCCGTGGTCCGTCGTCAATCGTCGGCCAGGTAAGGAGACTACATGTTGCGCACGACTCCATTCCACGAGCGAACAGCAAAGTTATGCCAGGCTCAGAACTGGCGGCGCTGGTGTGCCTCGTTGAGCGAGATGCCCAGCGGCCGCCGCTGAAGCGTTCTTCGTACGATCACAACAACAAGTATGGAGAAATATAATGTCAAAATGTAAATTGCTTACACTTCTTTTTCTGCTCGGCAGCATTCTCTCTGCATGTGGCCCGGGTCAGTTATTTGGACCCACATTCACTCCAACAGCTTCTTTTACTCCCACATCGACAGCTACTCTGACGCCAACACTGACCCCAACCGCTACGAATACGCCGGTGCCCACGGCTACGTCGACGCCTTTGCCAGGACTGGGCATAACAGACAGTGAATTGGTTAGTTGGGCAGAAGATTTTGATTACGTCTTGAATGAAACTACCATTGATGGTTTACCTGCTCGGAAGTATGTTTCTCCTGAGGGTTATACAACCTTGATTCTAGTGGGTGAACCTCCCTATCTCGAAAAAGTGATTCTTGAAATTGATATGGTTAGAGAAAATTCCACTATGGCGACATTAACGTGGATATATGTTCTCGAGATTGCGTCAAATTATGCCGGAAAGCCGGCAGCAGATTGGGTGCACGACAATTATCCAAAGGCAGCTCGATCAGGCAGGGAAGAAAAGGTCTTCAAGGATGCAAATATAATTCTTGAAGCCGAAGGAAGTATTTTTAGATTAATTATTGAGCCGGCGGTTAAATAAAAGGAATCCATGTTTGAACTAAAACGAACCCCCTTCCACGAACGAACCTCCAAACTCTGCCTGCCGCAAAACTGGCGGCGCTGGGCAGGCTATCTTGTCGCGGGTTCCTACGAGCTGACGCTCGACCGCGAGTATTGGGCGATCCGCAACTCGGCGGCGCTGATCGATGTCACGCCGCTGATGAAATACATCATCAAAGGGAAAGATGCGTCTCGCTTGCTGAATCGCGTGGTCACCCGCGACATGGACAGGTTGAAAGTGGGTCAGGTCTATTACACCGGCTGGTGTGACGAGGAGGGTAAGCTGATCGACGACGGCACAGTCGCGCGGCTGGATGAGACCAGCTACCGGCTTACGTCCGCGGAGCCGAACCTGCGCTGGCTTGCGATGAACGCGGTCAGCCTGGACGTGGAGATTCGCGAGGTCACTGACAGCGTGGCAGCGCTCAGTTTGCAGGGACCCAATTCCAGGGCAATTTTGAACCGGGCGGCTGCTGAGTCCGTTGACGGGTTGAAATATTTCCGCCTGATGCAAAATAAGCTGGATGAGATTCCCGTGACCATCTCGCGGACGGGCTATACAGGCGACCTCGGCTACGAAATCTGGATGGATGCCGAGGATGCGCTGCGCGTCTGGGACCGATTGATGGAGGCGGGCGCGGACTACGGGATCATGCCGGTGGGCATCCTCGCCATGGACATGGCGCGCGTCGAGGCGGGTCTCTTCATGCTCGAAGTGGATTACACCTCCGCGAGCCAGGCCTGGATCGAGCCGCAGAAGTCCTCGCCGTTCGAGCTGGGCCTCGACTGGACAGTGGCGCTCGACAAGCCGGGTTACTTCGTCGGGCGCCGCGCCCTCGAACACGAGAAACGCGCGGGTTCGGCCTGGAAGCTGATGGGACTCGAAGTCGAATGGGAGGGGATGGAGCGCTTGTTCAAGGAGGTCGGTTTGCCGCCGCAAATCCCCGGGATGGCGGTGCGGGAAAGTTTGCCTGTTTTGGTCGGGGATGTGCAGGTGGGATACGTCTCCACATCAACCTGGTCGCCGCTGCTGAAGAAGTACATTGCCCTGGCGCATTTACAGAGACCGTATTACGAGGCCGGGACGAATGTGCGGATGGAGATCACGGTGGAACATCACCGCCAGCACGCGGCTGCGAAGGTAGTGAAATTGCCTTTCTATGAGCCGGAGTGGAAAAAGAAGTGAATCAGTATTCAGTCAGCAGTAATCAGTGATCAGTGTGGAGTGTGTCATGAGCGAGTTAGGGATCGAGTTTGTCGACGCCGATGAAAAGCTAAAGAGCCGTGTTGCAGAGGAGTGGGGTGAGAAGATGGCGCGTCACATGCATCTTGAAAATGGTTTTTCGATTCTTGCCATGCAGGGGAAGGATCTTGTCGGCCTGATTTCTGTCTATTGGAAGATGCTGCCGCCACCACTACCTGAAACATGCGAAGGCTACATTGATATCCTCGAAGTGCATAAGGATTTTCGCCGCAGAGGCATTGCCGTCCAGTTGATCGACATGTCGCTGGAACGGGCAAAAGAGAAAGGCGCTTATCAAATGCGTTCCTGGAGTTCGCTGGATAAAACCGAAGCGATCCCCATGTGGAAAGCCCTTGGTTTCGGTCTGTGTCCCGCGACTACGTTCCCGGGAGGACAGGAAGTGAAAGGCTATTTTGTGACGAAACTGTTGAATGAGCCGGAGTGGAAGAAGAAGTAAAAGAACAGAGAGTAGAGAATAGATCATGGTCTGTAGTCCATCGTCTATCGTCTCCTGGAGTTAACTGTATGTCAAATACTTACGATGTTATCGTGATCGGCGGCGGGCACAATGGCCTGGTCGCGGCGGCGTATCTGGCGCGGGCGGGGAAGAAAGTCGTGGTGCTCGAGCGCAGGCACATCGTCGGTGGGGCGGCGGTGACGGAGGAGATCTTCCCCGGCTACAAGTTTACCGAGTTTTCGTATGTGGTGAGTCTCCTGCGCCCGGAGATCATCCGTGACCTCGAATTGCCGAAGCACGGACTCAAGATCCTGCCGCTGCCCAGCACCTTCACGCCCATGGACGGCGGAAGCCGTGGCGATTACCTTGCTGCCTGGGATGACCACGATCTGACCCGTCAGGAAATCTATCGTCACTCGCCGAAGGACGCGGAAGCTTACGACGAATACGCCCGTGTAATGGCACGCGCTGCGAAAGCGATCAAACCGCTCATCAATTTGATCCCGCCCGACCCGTCGTCACTTCATCCGCGCGACCTGTTCAACCTGCTCAAGCTCGGTCGCTACGCGGCGAGTCTCTCCGAAAAAGAGCTGTACACGATCGCCAAGCTTGCCACGCAATCCTCCGCAGACCTGCTCGAGGAGTGGTTCGAGACCGACGCGTTGAAAGGCACCAAAGCCGCCAGCGGGATCATCGGTACATTCCTCGGTCCGCGCTCGCCGGGGACGGCGTACGTGCTGCTGCATCACTACATGGGCGAGATCGATGGGGCGTTCCGCGCCTGGGGCTTTGCCAAAGGCGGCTCGGGCGGGGTCAGTGAGGCGATCGCCGAGGCGGCGCGGTCGCTTGGGGTGGAGATCCGGGTCGAGGCAAGCGTGGGGCAGGTCAAGGTCAAGGGTGGGCGCGCGGCCGGTGTGGTCCTCGACAACGGCGACGAACTTGATTCCCGCGTCGTGCTGTCCGCCGCGGACCCGAAGCGCACGTTCCTGCAGTTCGTCGAGCCAAAATATTTCCCTGACGAATTTATTGCCTCCATTCAAAACTTCCGCGTGCGCGGCTCGTCGGGCAAGGTCAACATTGCGTTGAGCGAACTGCCGCAGTTCACGGCGCTGCCGGACGAACCCGCCGTCCAGCGCGGCGCAGTGTCGATCAGCCCGAGCATCGATTACATCGAGCGCGCCTACGACGACGCCAAGTACGGGCAGATCTCGCAGCGCCCGTACATCGATATGATCTTCCCCTCCATGATCGACCCGGACATGGCGCCGCCCGGGCAGCATGTCATGTCTTGTTTCGTCCAGTATGCGCCGTATGATCTTGAGGGTGGCTGGAATGACGAAAAACGAAATGAACTCGGCGAAGCGGTCATCGCGACCATCGAGCAGTACGCGCCGAACATCCGCAGGGCGATCGTGGGGATGCAAGTCATCACGCCGAAGGACATCGAAGCCATCGCGGGGATCACGGGCGGCAACATCTTCCACGGTGAGCTGTTGCTGCACCAGATCTTTTTCCTGCGCCCCGTGCCGCAGTGGGCGGACTTCCGCACCCCGCTCAAGGGCTATTACTTTGGCGCGAGCGGCGCGCATCCTGGAGGCGGAGTGATGGGCGCGGCGGGAATGCTGGCGGCGAAGGAGATTCTTAAGGACGATAGACCATAGTCGATGGACCATGGTCAACGGTCTGTCGTCCATCGTCTGATGGAGAAAGCCATATGTCAAATGCTTATGATGTTATTGTAATTGGCGGCGGGCACAATGGACTGGTTGCCGCGGCGTATCTTGCCAAAGCGAAGAAGAACGTGCTCGTCCTCGAGCGGCGTCCCATCGTGGGCGGATCGGTCGTGACCGAGTCGTTTGGGGATGGGTTCGATGTCGATTCCGTGTGGACGGGTGGGACTTTGCGACCGGACATCATCAGGGATTTGAAGCTGGAGCTTCCCGCTTCGACTGCGCCTACGGCTCCGCTCAGCGCGAGATCTCCTTTTATTTCCTTGCAGTCAGATGGAAATCACCTTGTCCTCGACGCGGACCCTGTCAAAGCTGCCGAGTCCATCAAACGCTTCTCTGAGAAGGACGCGGGTCGCTGGGGCGAATTCGTCCGCTTTATGGATAAAGCTGCGAATGTCCTCGATATCACCTATGCCACGCTCATGCCACGCCTGCCCAGGAACTTTAGTCTGGAAGAAGGTTATGGCTTACTGGAACTGGGTCTCGATCTGCGCCTGATGGGCCGCAGGGACATGCTCAACTTCATCCGCGCGCTGCCCATGACTGCGCAGGAACTGGTGGAGGAATACTTTGAATCCGAGCAGCTCAAAGCCGCGTTGGCTTCGGTGGCGATCCACGGCTCCACGCTGGGACCCATGTCCGCCGGGACGGGGTACACCCTGATCCACAACTGGTTGAATCGCGGCGGACCGGCGCACGTCAATGTCGGTAGGGCAGGCGGGATCACGCAGGCGCTGGCAGAGGCGGTCAAAGCCTGTGGCGGGGAGATCCGCGTGGAGGCGGAGGTAGCGAGTATCCAGGTAGATATGTACAAATGTAAGGGTGTCGTGCTTGCCAATGGAGAGGAGATCTTTGCCGATACAGTCATCTCTGCCGCAGACCCGAAGCAGACATTCCTGTCTCTGGTGGGACCCATGAACCTGCCGCCAGAATTCGTCTGGAAGACGCAGTCCATCAAGATGCGCGGCTCGGTGGCGAAAATCCATTTGCTGACGGATGAGGGGCATGGCATCCCGGATGGGACTGTTGCCCTGGCGCCGTCGATCAAATATCTGGAAAAGGCGTACGACGCGGCGAAATACGGCGAGATTTCCAAGCAGCCTTATCTCGAAGTCACATCCGTTCCTGTCCGTGAGTCCGCGAAAGAGTCCGTTGTTAGCATTCATTTTCAGTTTGCGCCGTACGCGTTGAAACATGGAACCTGGACGCCGCGCCAAGCAGCGGCAGTGGAACGCGAGACTGTGGAAAGGCTGGCGATCGATATCCTCGCGGACCACTTCGTCAATCTGAAATCTTCAATCGTAAATTCCAGGACGATCACCCCTCACGATTTGGAAACCATCTATGGCCTCACCGAAGGTGATTTGAACCACGGCCAGCTTATGCTGGACCAGTTCCTGTTCATGCGACCGATCCCTGGGTGGTCAAATCATAAAACGCCGATCGATAATTTGTATTTGTGCGGAAGCGGAGTCCATGGCGGCGGGGGAGTCAGCGGCGCGGCGGGGAGGAATGTGATTAAAGTTTTGAAGTGAATCAAGTAGGTCACACCTGGTCTCGATACGAGCGATAAGAACGCTTGCTCTACTTGACCACCGGGGCGTGACCTACATTTTTATTACAGCGGAAATACTATCGTCGTTTCACTTCATCAAAAACGGCAGCACACGTTCATTCATGCTGACCAGGGCATGTCCCATGCCCGGAAGCAGCACCGTCTCCAGCCTGGGGACGAGCTTTCCCAGCCGCCGCGCGACCCCTTCCATCGGGAAGATCGCATCCTGCGTTCCGCCCAGCAGCAGGACCGGCATGTCGAGGCGTTGCAGCTCTTCGTCCGAGAACAGATATTCCTTCTCGACGCGCGGCTTGAAGTGGGTCATGAGCGCGTCCATGAATTTGACCGCCTCCGGGTGCATGGGATCTTTCCCCAAAACCATCCGGTTTATTTTTTTGCCGCCCCACTTTCCAAACATGGAAAGGAAGATTGCTTTCCGAATGAACGACGGTCGGGTTGGCATGACTCCGCCGGGCGCCAGCAGGACCAGCTTGCTCACCCGCTCGGGCCGGCAGGTGGCAAACTTCAAAGCCGTCCAGCCGCCTTGCGAGATGCCTAACAACGCCGTCCTTTGGATCTTCAGTCCATCCAAAACATCCTCCAGCCATTCCGCGAAGGCGGGTCCCTCCCAGGCAGGACGGTTTGGGGCGCTCTTGCCCGGTTCGCCGGGAAGGTCGACAGCATAGACCCGAAAGCATGGGCTGTATGCGGGGACCTCTCCCACCCAGGAAACGGCGTTCGATACCGCCCCATGCAGCAGGATCAGCGGTGAGGCGGATGCCTCTCCGCTGGCGATGACGAACGTCTTGCCGTGCCGGGTGGGCAGGCGGAAGGTCTCGTGAGGGACGGGCCAGCGTGCAAGTACGGCATCGTATAAAGCCATGATTTCTTTTTCCCCGGCGGGTGACTTATAGATCGATTCGGCGTTCATCGTCTTTCCTCTTTCTTCTTTCTCTTTTTCATTGAGCACTAAGCTGTTTGCGCAGCTTGCGGACCCACCGCAATTCGCTTTCATAGAAGGAAATCCAGTTTTCCTGGATCATGGTCCATAACACAGCCTCGCGCGGCGTTCGAGCCTGTGCAGCATTGATATAGGCATCCCTGATCTTTCCGGATGGAGCAATGTTTTTTTCCTGTTTCTGCATTTGAAGCATGGATGCCTGCATCTGGATTTCGGCTTCATACTTGCCAAGCAGCGCGTCCAACTCCTCCGAGCTTAGTCCATCGGCCCACGCCAGCTGGACAAGAAAGGTGTTTTTGAGTTGGGGTGGTTCCGGCTCAGAGAGCAGCCACTTTTTGAGTTCCGCCTGTCCCTTTGCAGTAATACTGTAGATCTTGCGTGACGGGCTGTCCTCCTGAACCTCGACCTCGCGCGTGACCAGTCCGTTTTCGTGCAGTTTGACAAGCGTTGTGTAAATCTGATTGTTATTCCCGGACCAGTAAAACGCGGCTGAACCTGCGAACATCTTTTTGATGTCGTAGCCGGTCAGAGGGTGCCAGTTCAGCAGTCCCAGGATTGCATATTCAATCGACATGATGGGTGAGAGTCTCTTTTGTTAACATATGTTAATAATAACATATGTTACGAGGGTGAGTCAAGAGGCAGGTCACGTCTGAGACGTGACCTGCTTTGCTATTTGATGTAACCGTTCAATGCTATCGCCCGCGGATCGCGACCAAAGGCGAGGCGTTTCGCCCAGGTGCTGGGAAAGCTTCGCAGCGCACTGGCATTCATCGTCACAGGAGCCTTAACCTGCCAGCCTGCCCGCAGGATGTTGTTGTGAATCAGTTCTGCGCCAGCCTCGAGCGTTGTGCCCGCCTCCGTTAACGCGCCGCCGTTCAGGCGCAGGTCAAAGGAGGCAGCCGCGCGTGCAACGGACTCTAGTCCGTGCAGCAGCGCCGGATCGCCGGTCAGCAGGCTTTCGAGCAGGCTGCCCCACGGGAAATTGATGGCAACGTGGGAAACCAGCCCATGCAGTTCACACGGCAAGTCCTGCGCCTCGGCAATGATGAACAGCATATTTTGCAGCTTCGCCCGTGAGTGCTCGTGCAGGTTTTCCCGGCACGCGTCCACGCCGATGACGAACCAGTCCGGGTGTGCCTCGGCGAGGGTCCGCACGTAGCGGCCGTCACCCGTGCCCAGGTCCAGGAGGACGCGGTTGTAAGTTCCGAGTCGATCCTTCCATCCACTAAAGTCTACTTCGAGGGACTTTTTGCCCCGAATCGTTTCCATAAGAAACCTCCATTCTGTCGAGTTGAGAAATCGAGACAGAATGGAGCGGGGCGGACCGCGCGCAAACGAAAACAGACGGCCCCTTGCGGGTCAGGCGCCGTCGAGATCGTCGGGCGTAGGTTTTCTACGAGTTAGGGAAAATACAAAAGCGGCCCGGGAGGCCGTGCAGAGCAGATCTCTCTGCCGGGTAAGGTCTTAACAGGGTGGTCGGGGGAGGAACTTGTTCATAATGAAAAATTATATCACTGCCGCGATCTGCGTGCGTTAAAGCAAACATCCGAAGGCCTCATAGACTTCGGATGTTTGAATACAACCGCTTTGTTTAGGCAGCTTCCTGTGAAATCTCCTTCACCACTTCGCCGGTTTTTTCGGGCTCATTCATACGAGCCACATCCGCCTGGGAAATGATCCCCACCAGCTTCATGTTCTCACCCACAACCGGGATGCGCCGCAGCTGGAACTGTGCCATGGCATTCATGGCTTGTTCGATATCATCATCGGCGTAGCAGGTAACCAGTTTCTTTGACATCACGTCATTGACTTTTGTTTTTTGTGGATCCATTCCTTCGGCAATGACCTTTAGCACCAGATCACGGTCGGTCACGATCCCGACCAGTGTTCTGGACTTGTCCCCATCGATAATCAACACTGGACCGATGTCTTCCTTTTTCATTAAGCGCGCCACCTCGGACACTGTGTCTCCCGGCATACAGTAGACCAGGTCTTCGGTCATGATGTCACTACACTTTGTCATAAGATTCTCCTTCTTTTTCAGTCGGTTAAAAATTTTTCGGACCATCGATTAGTATCGATATAATCTGGAGGAAGGCAAAGCTCTCCGTGTTCCACCGAGCAGGAATGTCAGGATTACTCCGGCAATAAATCCGCCGATGTGCGCCATGTACGCTACGCCGCCGCCTTCGGTCTGGGAGGAAGCGGTGAACACACTCACCTGGCTGAAGATCTGAATGATGATCCAGAAGCCGATCACGACCAACGCTGACATGGGCGTGACGAAACGCCCAAGCAAAACGTTGACCCGCCCGCGCGGAAACATCACAATGTAAGCGCCCAGCACACCAGCGATCGCGCCGGAGGCTCCCACGTTTGGGATGGTCGATGCCATGTTGAAAGCCATTTGTGCGAAGGTTGCGCCCAGGCCGCACAGGATATAAAACCCGAGGAACAAGCCATGCCCGAAACGATCTTCGACGTTGTCGCCGAAGATCCATAAATAAAGCATATTTCCTAACAAATGAATCCAGCCCGCGTGCATGAACATCGACGTAAAAAGCGTCACAAAATCCCCGGCCGGATCAGCCAGGAAGCGAGCAGGTACGAACGCCCAGCGCCGAATGAATGCCTCTCCATTGTTCAATTCCAAAAAGAAAACCAGCACGTTGAGGGCGATCAGGACATACGTGACTACCGGGGTGATCCTGCGGCCGCTGTTATCATCGCCGATTGGCAACATAATGTTCTCCTCTCTGAGAGTTAAATAGACACAAATCTACAGGCCCCTGTTGATAGTTATAACGTCTCTCCGGGAATTTTGTTATAGTGGACGACTGGTATACAGCCGCAGGATTACTATGGTTTTATCAAATAACTGACAAACCGACCGTTTTAGAGCGCGAATACTGCGAATGGGCGAATTTCGCCAATTTTCCTGCGTTTATTCGCGTCCTTCGCACATTGGCGTAATTTGCGTTAAGAAATTCTCGACTTTGATAACGCCATGACAGGATTACCAGGTCTGGTTTGACAGGGGCATGTTCTCGGTTATAATTCAGTCGCTGAATTTTGAAACCACTGAAATACTGACTATGGAATCGCCAAACGAAGAACTCCGCGAGCTGACCCTTCTCGAAAACATCGAAAGCGACCCCGATGTCAACCAATCCACGCTGGCCGCGCAGCTGGGCGTGGCGGTGGGAACGGTGAATTGGCACCTCAAGCGCCTGATCGCCAAGGGCTATGTCAAGGTCAAGCGGGCTGAGCGCAAGAAGCTGCGCTACATCATCACCCCTGAAGGGATTGCCCTGCGCGCTCGTCTGGCGGTGGATTACGTGGAGCGATCGTTTTCCCTCTATCGCAAAACCCGCCAGCGTGTCAGTGAGTATCTCTCCCAGGTGAAAAGTGCCGGCTATGACTGCGTGCGCATTGCCGGCAAAGGCGATGTCGCGGATATTTGCCGCCTGACTTGCCTGGAACATGGGATTCGCGTAGTAAATGACAAAGAGGCGCCTGTTTTACAGGTGGATGGATTCAAAGTTCTTTTACAGATGGAGGAAAAATCATGAGTGACCGCCATGTGTTGATCACGGGCGGGGCGGGATATATCGGTTCGCTCCTGGCCTCGGAACTGCTGCGCGCCAATTATCGTGTCACTGTCCTCGACTCATTGCTCTTCGGCGGCGAGTCGCTGGTGCCTTTTTTGCATCATCCCAATTTCCATTTTGTCAAAGCAGATGTCACCGAGCCGCGTGCGGTCAAGGATGCTCTCAAGGCTGGGTGGCAGAAGCCGGATGCTGTTGTGCATCTGGCTGCCATCGTGGGCTTCCCGGCCTGCCAGGCGGTTGGCAAGCAGGTGGCATGGCGGTATAACGTCGAGGCGACGGAAATGGTCTTCGAGCAGGCCGTCGACCTGGGCGTGGAACGATTCGTGTTCTCTTCCACGTACAGCAATTATGGCTTATCGCCGGAAGGCAAGCCGGTTACCGAAGAGTCCCCCCTGCATCCCCAATCGTTATATGCAGAGACCAAGATCGCCTCGGAAGAATTTTTGCTCTCACAAAAAGAGTCTGCCTGCGCGCCGCTCATCTTTCGCTTCGCAACGTTATATGGGATCTCCCCGCGTACGCGCTTCGATTTGATCGTCAATCAATTTGTGCTCGAAGCATTTACGAAGCGTGAGCTGATCATTTATCAACGCGGATATTCACGTTCTTTTGTTCATATCCGGGATGGGGTCCGCGGGGTGATCCTGGGCCTGGAAGCCGAACGCTCGAAGATCTGCGGAGAGGTCTTTAACCTTGGGACCGATCACGGGAATTATTCGAAGGATGATATCGTCCGGCTGGTCCTCAAGCGCATCCCGGAAACGAGTGTGGAATACAAAGACCTGACCTTCGGCGGGGATATGCGGGATATTACCGTATCGTTTGCCAAGGTTAAGAATGTGCTTGGGTTTGATACGACCCTCGACGTGGATGACGGAATCCGTGAATTGTTGTTCGCTCTGAAGGCGGGCATCATTCGCAATCCCAATGACGAAAAGTATAGGAACGCGCAATTTATTGTGCAATAAGCCAAAGGTTTAAGGTTGGAAGGTTAACAAAATGACAACGGCAAAGCGGTTTGAAGAGCTTGAAGTCTGGCAAAAAGCAAAGGAATTGACAAGTTTGGTCTAT
Organism: Anaerolineales bacterium; assembly: GCA_016932715.1. Classification (GTDB taxonomy): domain Bacteria; phylum Chloroflexota; class Anaerolineae; order Anaerolineales; family Villigracilaceae; genus Defluviilinea. The sequence goes on along the minus strand of JAFGCG010000024.1, from coordinate 11,182 downwards.
CGTCTTTCCTCATCAGGTACTTTTGCTCGCGATTTTGGCTTGCGAGATCAGATGCGGCGCGCCTCTGTATCTGTTATGTCGAACATTGCCGAGGGGTTCGAAAGCCAAACACAGGCTTTATTTATTCGATTCCTTGGTCATGCCAAAGGTTCTGCGGGTGAACTTCGGGCTCAACTTTATGTTGCATTGGAACAGGAATATATAACAAGTGAAGAGTTTCAATCAGCATTTTCACTTGCTGAATTGTGCAGTAAAAAACTTGCCAAGTTTATTCAATATCTAGAATCTCAACCCAACAGCCGCCGTGTGCGGGAGGATGAAATAGTTTATGATGTCCAACCTTGAACCTGTGAACATTAAACCTTCAACCTTTTGGAACGGCAAACGTGTAGTTGTTACCGGTGGAGCCGGCTTCCTGGGATCATTTGTCATTGAAAAATTGAAGCAGCGCGGCGCGACTGACATCTTTATCCCGCGCATTGAGAACTATAACCTTATCGATCCGCAGGAGATCCGCCGCATGTATTCGGACGTCCTGCAGGGCGTTGATCCAAAGGACGTCGTCATCCTTCATCTCGCCGCCAATGTGGGGGGCATCGGCGCGAACATGGACCACCCGGCCGAGTTCTTCTATGACAATCTGATGATGGGCGTGGAACTGATGCACCAGGCCTATAAGAATAATGTCGGCAAATTTGTCGCCATCGGAACGGTGTGCGCGTACCCCAAGTTCACACCTGTTCCTTTTAAAGAAGATGATTTGTGGAATGGTTATCCGGAAGAGACGAATGCGCCCTATGGTCTGGCCAAGAAGATGATGCTGGTGCAGGCGCAGGCGTATCGCCAGCAGTATGGCTTCAACGCCATCTTTCTCCTGCCGGTGAATTTGTATGGACCGCGTGATAACTTCAACCCACGGTCATCGCATGTCATTCCGGCGCTGATCCGCAAAGCAAGCGAGGCTTGTGATCGGGGTGACAAGGAATTGCCTGTCTGGGGCGATGGCTCTCCAACGCGCGAGTTTCTGTATGTGGCAGACGCCGCGGATGGGATCGTCACGGCGGCAGAAAAATATAACGGCGATCAGCCTGTCAATCTTGGTTCCGGTTACGAGATTTCGATCAAGGACCTGGCTGAAATGATCGCACGGATAACAGGCTTCCAGGGCAAACTTGTCTGGCAGACGGATAAGCCCAACGGGCAGCCCCGCCGCGGCCTCGACGTTTCGCGCGCCAAAGCACTCTTCGGCTGGAGCGCACAGGTCCCCTTCGAGGAAGGGCTGCGCCGCACGATCGAATGGTTCAAGGAAAACAGGGAGAGAATAGCGAATAGAGAGTAGAGAGTAGAGAGTAGAGAACAGACCACCAGTCACTAATCCTCTACTCTCTGATCCTCTACTCTCTAATCCTCTATTCTCTAATCATCTTATGACCGAACTCGTAAAGCACGAACCCACCACGATTTACATCAAGCCTTCCAAAGGACTGGCGGCGCTTAATCTGCGTGACTTGTGGATTTACCGTGAGCTGGTCTTCTTCATGGTCTGGCGCGATGTCAAGGTGAAATATAAACAAACCTTGCTCGGCATGGCGTGGGCTGTTATTCAGCCCGTCATGACCATGCTGGTGTTCACTTTTGTGTTCGACAGAGTGGCAAAGCTCGCGACAGACGGCATTCAGTACGAAGTATTTTCATTTACCGCATTGCTGCCCTGGGGGCTGTTTGTCACCGCGCTAAATCAGGGCAGCCGCTCCCTGGTGGCGCATAACAACATGGTCACGAAGATCTACTTCCCGCGCCTGATCCTGCCGATGTCTTCCGTGTTCGCGGGCCTGGTGGATTTTGCGATTGCATTTGTCATTTTGATTGGCTTGATGGTCTACTATCAGGTCACGCCGGCATGGCAGTTGTTATGGACTCTGCCATTCTTCCTTCTGCTTGCCATCATCACGGCACTCGGCGCGGCTTTGTGGCTGTCAGCCATCAATGTGAAATATCGGGATGTGAACCATGCCCTGCCATTCCTGACTCAGTTCTGGTTGTTTGCCACCCCGGTCGCCTATTCTTTCTCGACGCTCTCCGAGAATTTTCGGCTTGTTTTGTCACTCAACCCGATGACCGGCGTGGTGAACGGATTCCGTTGGGCACTGCTCGGCGCGGGCACAGGTCCTGATCTTGCTTTATGGATCTCTGTCATTATTTCCATCCTGATCTTCGTCTCGGGACTTTTCTATTTCCGCAGCATGGAAAAAACATTCGCGGACACCATATAAGTCTCAGGCTTCAGGTGTCATGTGTCACACCGCCTGAAACCTGAGACTTGAAACCTGGCACCTGACACCTATGACTATCGCAATCAGTGTAAAGAATTTAGGCAAACGATATCAAATCGGCGCGGCGGAGACGAAGTTCCGCTATAACATGCTGCGCGATGTGCTGGTGGATACCGTCTACGCGCCTGTGCGGCTGGCGAAAGCCCTGGTTGGGAAATCTGACCGGAGAGCCAATCAGAATTTTGTCTGGGCATTGAAGGATGTTTGCTTCGACCTCGAAGAAGGCAGAGTACTGGGGATCGTCGGGCGCAACGGCGCGGGCAAGAGCACGCTGCTCAAGATCCTGTCGCGCATCACAGAGCCGACGGAAGGCACGGTCACCGTGCGCGGACGGGTGGGCTCGCTGCTCGAAGTGGGGACAGGTTTCCACCCCGAATTAACGGGCCGCGAGAACATCTACATGAACGGCGCCATCCTGGGAATGAAACGGACGGAGATCGATAAAAAGTTCGACGAGATGGTCGAGTTTTCCGAGGTTGCCCAGTTCATCGATACCCCGGTCAAACGGTATTCATCGGGCATGTATCTGCGGCTGGCGTTCGCGGTCGCCGCACATCTCGAGCCCGAAATCCTCGTTGTCGATGAAGTCCTGGCAGTGGGCGACGCGGAATTCCAGCGCAAGTGCCTCGGCAAGATGAACGATGTCGCCCAGCAGGGCCGCACGGTTCTTTTTGTGAGTCACAACATGTCCGCGATCCTGCGGCTCACGCAGGAGGCGATCGTCCTCAAGCGGGGACAGCTCATCAAACGCGCCTCCACACCCGAGGCGGTCGATTTCTATCTCGCCTCCGGGCAGGCTGAATCGGGCGAGCGCATTTGGGAGGCAGATGAAGTCCCGGCTGCGAGCGCGCCGTTCCGGCCGATCAGCTTGCGGCTGAAGGATCGCAGCGGGAAGGTCGTCGACACGGTCCGCTCCACCGAGCCGATCACCGTCGAATGGGAGTATCGGCTCGAGGCGCCTGTCACAGGCTTGCGCGTGGGCATGTATCTCAGCACGATGCGCGGCGAATACGTCTTCACTGCCTTCGACACCGACGATGCAGAGCAATATGAGCAGTTCGAGGCGCGCCAGGCTGGACACTACCTCAGCTGCTGCCACATCCCCGCCGACTTTTTCAACGAAGGCCGCTATTCGCTGGGCGTGAACGCCAGTTCGTTCGGCGTGCGTCGTTATTTCATGGACGAGAGCGCGCTTTCGTTCAGTGTGGACATTTCAGGCGCGCCCGGCACGCAGTGGCCCGAGGTCCGTCAGGGTCCCATCCGCCCGCGCCTGGATTGGAAAATTGAAAAGATAGATTAAGAGATTTAACCGCTAAGAGCGCTAAGACCGCGAAGAGAAAATAAAAACCTTTGCGCTCTTCGCGTGCTTCGCGGTTCAAAAAATTATGCTCAACAAAACCTCCCTCCGCAATTTCATTGGCGAATTGCCTCTGGCGGCCGAACTCGATTACACCCTTCGGCAAAAGAATCGCGCCCGCAGGGATCACTACAACCTCGCGCGTCTGGCGAAATCGCTGCCGCAGGCTGTTGAACAGGTCGAGCCGTTTGTGCAAAAAGCGCAACCCGGCAAAAATATCCTCTTCTTCGCCACGCTCCATTATTGGATCGAGCAAGCCGCGTACGTCTCCCTCACGCTCGCGGGATTGGGACACAAGGTCACGCTGATGACTCTGCCGTATTCCGAGTGGCACAAGGAAATGGATAAGCTGACACAGCGCCAGCGCGCGTTACATACACGTGACGCTCTTTCCTCTCTTTCCTCCCTTCGACACGACCTTCGGTCGTCAGGGCAAGCTTTCGTCGAGCACCTTTCTTTCCTCGACCTCAAGCCTGCGTCGCCGTGGCGCCGTGGCGACACTCCCGTTTTACCAGCCGCCCTCCAGGCTGACGTGGAGGAGGTCTCCCTGTGGGACGCGCAATACACGCTGATGCGCGAAGAAGTGGACATGGAGGCGCCCAAAGACCGCGCGATCCATGATTTGCGTATCAAGCGCAACACCTTCGCCGCCCTCGCCGCCCTCGAATGGATGCAGACTCACAAACCTGATGTCGTTCTGATCCCCAATGGTTTGATCCTCGAGATGGGCATTGTCTTTCGCGTGGCGCGTTACCTGAACATCCCGGCCATGACATTCGAGTTCAACGATCAGCGCGAGCAGATCTGGCTGGCGCAGAACACCTCCATCATGCGCCAGGATACGGATTACCTGGTCGAGGCGCGTTGCCGCCTGCCGATGACCGATGAAATGTACGAGCGCCTCGCCGACCTGGAGAACGCACGCCGCGGCGCGCGCGTCTGGGGCAAGTCGAAGCGGCTCTGGCAATACGTCTCGGCGCAGGGAGCGGAGCAGACGCGCAATGCCCTGGGCCTCGACGATCGCCCGGTCGTTTTGCTCGCCGCGAACGTTTTGGGCGACAGCCTCACGCTGGGACGGGACATCTTCGCCGAGTCGATGAGCGCATGGATCACGCGGACGGTCCGGTTTTTCGCGACCCGGCCCGATGTCCAGCTGGTGATCCGGGTTCATCCCGGTGAGAAGCTTGTCCCGCAGGCGAAATCCATGGGGACGGTTGTGCGCGAAGCGCTGCCTGAAATCCCCAGCCACATCCACTTGATTAATGCCCTGGACAATGTCAACACCTACGATCTGATCGAAATCGCCAGCCTGGGACTGGCGTACACAACGACGGTCGGTGTCGAGACCGCGATGAACGGCATCCCGGTCATCTCGTGCGGGCAAACGCATTACCGCGGTCGCGGCTTCACCATCGACCCGAATTCGTGGGAGGAATATTTCGCTGTCCTCGAAAAGGTTTTGGCTGACCTGCCTGCTCAGCGTTTGCCGGATGACCAGGTTGCCAAAGCCTGGAATTATGCCTATCGCTTCTTCTTCGAATACCCGCGCCCCTTCCCCTGGCGCCTGATGAATTTCTGGGATGACATCGAAGTGTGGCCCGTCGAGAAAGTGTTGAGCGAGGAAGGTATGGCGCAGTTCGGAGAGACATTCAAATTCTTAGTTGGTGAGCCGTTTTCCTGGAAGGATTAAGCCTCTTTCCTCTTTCGTGTTTCCTCTGAAAAGAAGAAAGAGGAAAGATTTGGGTTGAGATCATTTGTATGGCAGAGAATACAAAGCAGCAAGTGCGCGAGTTTTACGATCAGATCGGCTGGTCACAGGTCGGCGATGGGTTATATCAAAACGCCCGCTACGAGGACCTGCGGCCGGTTTCGCGCGCATACATCCATAAATGTCACCTGCGCGTGAAGCGGCATCTCGCACCCAAAGGCGAGATCCTGCTCGACGCGGGTTCCGGTCCCGTGCAGTGGCCCGACTATCTGACGTACTCAGAGGAGTATCGCTATCGCCTGTGTGCGGATATTTCCATCACAGCCTTGAAGGAAGCGCGCACACGCCTCGCCGACAAGGGTTTGTTTGTCGTCGCAGATATTGCCGATCTTCCATTCAGACCGGAGGCGTTCGACGGTGTTGTGTCCATGCACACGATCCATCATTTGCCGTTGAGCGAACACAAACGCGCCTATCTTGAATTGAACCGTGTTTTGAAAACGGGGAAATCGGCTGTGGTGGTCAACGGCTGGCACAACCCGCTCCTCATGCGCATGGCTGAACCGTTCATTGGGCTGGCTCGCCGCTTGAGCGGACGCTCTGCCAAGAAGAAAAAGAATTGGAGCACAGAGGAGGATCAAGCCGGCACGTTCGTCGAAAAGATGACGCCGCGCTGGTTGAAGAATGAATTGAACGGTGTATTGCAGTTCGAGATCCTGCCGTGGCGCAGCCTCAGCCCGCGTTTTATGCGCTGGTTTGTGCGCCCACAGTTTGGCGGAAAGGCGTACCTGCGTCTGATCTTCTGGCTCGAGGAGCGTTTTCCGCGTTTCTTTGGCGAGAACGGACAATATCCGTTGATCGTGATCAGGAAGTAGAAAGTAGAGAACAGAGATTGGAGAATAGGCACTGTGTCCAAAACGAGTGATCAGGAATATCTCAAGACAGACCAATACCGGGATTCATCCAATCTCGACACGCGTGCGGCGATCCATCAGCGCTTTAGTACGAACTCCTATGGATGGTTCAGGTGGGTCTTCGATGCCCTTGTGAAACTGCCTGAGAACGCAAGAATTCTTGAACTCGGGTGCGGGCATGGCTTGTTGTGGAAGGAGAACGCCAGCCGCATCCCGGCAGGCTGGAACATTATGCTCAGCGATCTTTCCTCAGGGATGCTGGATGCCGCGTGGAGGAATCTGGTTGTGACCGGACGCGCCTTCCAGTTCAAGGAAATCGATGCACAAGCCATTCCATTTGAAGATGAAACTTTCGATGCCGTCATTGCGAATCATATGCTATACCACGTCCCGGACCGCCCAAAAGGGATTGCAGAGATCAAACGGGTCCTGAAACCTGGCGGTTGCTTGTTTGCAACCACCGTTGGCATGAATCACCTGAGGGAAATGATGGATTGGTATCGACGTGTTCACGTCAGCAAGGTTTGGGAGTCGCTTGCAAATCCCTTTGTCCTTGAAAATGGTCTGGAACAACTGAAGCCATTCTTTTCAGAAGTCGCGCTTTCGCGTTATGAAGATAATTTGCTGGTAACGGAATTGGAACCGATCATGGCTTATATCCGTTCCGGCATTCGAGCCCTGGAACTTTCGGAAAAAGAGCTTGCCTGTCTTCAACAGGATTTGGAAAAGGAATTACAAGAAAAAGGCAGGATCTTTATTTCGAAAGATTCCGGCTTGTTTGAGGCGATTAAATAGTCATGTCGTTGCGAGCCCCAGGCGAAGCAACCCCCGCTTATGAGGAGATTGCTTTGTCGGGCTAAAGCCCTCCTCGCAACGACATACGACAAGGAGCATTCATGGATTGGAAAGATAAAACCCTACTCATCACCGGCGGGACCGGCTCGTTCGGCAAGAAGTTTACGAAGATCGCGCTGGCAGAAAAACAGCCGAAGAAGATCATCATCTTCAGCCGGGATGAGTTGAAGCAGCACGAAATGAAGACGCAGGGCTACGATCATCCCTCCCTGCGCTATTTCATCGGCGACGTGCGCGACCGGGAGAGGCTTGTGCGCGCCATGCACGGCGTGGACATTGTCGTCCATGCCGCGGCGCTGAAGCAGGTGCCGACCTGCGAGTACAACCCGATGGAAGCCATCAAGACCAACATCATGGGGACGGCAAACGTGGTGGAAGCGGCCCTGGATGCCGGTGTCAAGAAAATGATGATGATCAGCACCGATAAAGCCGTCAACCCGGTGAACTTGTACGGCGCCACCAAGCTCGCAGCCGAGAAGCTGACCGTTCAAAGCAACGCGTACGCGGCGGGTACGGCGACCCGCTATTCGTGCGTCCGGTACGGCAATGTCGTGGGGAGCCGCGGCTCGGTCGTTCCACTGTTCCTCAAGCAGCGCGCCAGTGGAACGGTCACGATCACCGACGAGCGCATGACGCGCTTCTGGCTGTCGCTCGAGCAGGGAGTCCGATTCGTGATGAGTTGCATCGAGCAGATGGAAGGCGGCGAGGTCTTTGTCCCGAAGATCCCCAGCACCAAAGTGGTGGACCTTGCAAAAGCGATCGCCCCGGAGGCAAAACTGAATATCATCGGCATTCGGCCCGGCGAGAAAGTGCATGAAGTACTCGTCTCCGAAGATGAAGCCCGCAACACAGTCGAGCGCGAGACCATGTTCATCGTCAAGCCGCCCGAAACGCTCTGGAAGCGCGACATGCAGTACGAAGGCAAACCCCTGCCAAGCGGCTTCCGCTTTTCCAGCGACACGAATACACAATGGCTCGACGTCGATGGCATCAAAAAATTCATTGAGCCGTTCGAAGAATTGTTTGCGCAGGGAAAGTTGGAAGGATAGGAACCTGGCACATGAAACTCCTCATCACCGGTGCAAGTGGACTTCTTGGAATCAGCCTCGCGCTGGAAGCACTGCGCGCGCATGAAGTCATTTGCCTGGACCGGGGCAAGTTGAAGTCCGCGCCGTTCCAGGTGATCAAGGCGGATCTGCTCCGTCGGAATGCGATCGATTCCATTTTCAGCCAGGTTCACCCCGACTGGCTGATCAACTGCGCCGCGCTTGCGAACCTGGAGACGTGCGAAGAATATCCTGACCATGCCCGCATTCTCAATGCCGAGATCCCCGGCGAGCTGGCGCAAGCCTGTGCAAAGCGAGGCGTTCGTTTTGCACACATTTCGACGGATGCCGTCTTCGATGGAGAAAAGACCGACCCGTACACGGAAGAAGATCAGCCAAACCCGCTGGGGGTTTATGCCCAGACCAAGCTTGCTGGCGAGGGCGCTGTTCAGGAGGCGGACGCGAAAGCCATCGTTGCCCGCGTCAACTTTTATGGGTGGAGCTTGAGTGGCAAGCGTAGCCTGGGCGAGTTCTTCGTCAGCAGCCTGAGTGCCGGCAAGTATGTGAATGGCTTTACCGATGTCGTCTTCTGCCCGACTTTTGTCAATCACACGGCTCGGGCACTGCTCGCCATGCTCGAAAAGGATTTATCCGGTCTTTATCACGTCCTTGGCGGACAAGCCATGAGCAAGTACCAGTTCGGGGTGGAGATCGCGCGTAGGTTTGGGCTGCGGGAAAGCCTGATTTCCCCGAAATCGGTCCTGTCGTCCAGCCTGACCGCCCGTCGTTCCCACAATTTATGGCTGTCGGCCCACAAACTATCCACAGATTTGGGGCACGCTATCCCGGAGTTCTCCACCGGTTTGGACGAGTTTTATACACAGTACCAGCAGGGTTATCCACAGAAAATCAGAGGTTATCAACAGGCGTAGGCCACGCTGCAAGCGTGACTATACACAGGTTGTCCACAATTATCCCCATGAAAAACTACTATTTCCGGGGTTGATGGGAAAACGCAATGAGTCTTGAATTACTGAAGTCCAAAACGGGCCGTACCCTCATCGAATCTCATCGCGGGATCGAAAGCGATGTGCCTGAAAATTCCTGGCCCGCCATCAAACTGGGACATCAATTGGGCGCGGACCTGCTCGAGCTGGATGTCCAAATGAGCCGGGATTGTGTCCCGTTCCTGCGCCACAACTACCAGCTTCCCGACGGAAGGTGGTGTGGTCAGTTGTCCTGGAGCGAGCTGAAGGAACTGAAAATCGACGGCGAGTCTTTACCTTTGCTGGAAGATGTCCTTGCCTGGGCGCGTGAGGCAGGCATTGCCTTATCCCTGGATATCAAAACCTTTTTCAGCCCGGAAGGCAGTCTGACAAAGGAAGTCATCCGATCGCTCGATCGGATCGGTATGAAGCAAAAGGTGCTTTTGCTGTTTAGCGATCATCAGGAATTACTTCATGCCAAGCTTTCTCACCCCGAATTGACCGTCCGTGCTTTACTGACCGGAAGACTTGCTAATTATCCCGAGTACCTTCGAAAGATCCATGCAGACGGGGTCAGCCTTTCGTATGGAATGTTCCATCCCGTAGATGTCGAGCAGATCCATTCGATCGGCGCTTTTGTCAGCCTGATTCAGCTTTGGAATCTACAGGGCGATTTGTTTCAAACCCTGGACATTGATATATTTTCGCATGGCAATCCCGTCGAAGCCAGAAGAATCCTGGAACGTCGATAGCTTCAGTTCAAGAGAAGGAGAAAGCAATGGAAATCAAAGTTGGCGATCGTACCATTGGCATGAACCACCCCACCTATTTCATCGCGGACATTGCCGCGAATCATGACGGCGACCTGGAACGGGCAAAGCTCCTCATCCGCCTGGCAAAAGAAGCGGGAGCCGATGCCGCCAAATTCCAGAACTTCGACGCGCCGAAGATCGTTTCAGACTATGGCTTCACTCACATGAACGCGCAAGTCTCGCATCAGGCAAGCTGGAAAAAGTCTGTCACCGAAGTTTATCGTGCTGCTTCTATTCCCTTCGAGTGGACGCTGACCCTCAAAGAAGAATGCATGGACCTGGGGATCGATTATTTCTCTGCCCCGTACGACTTCGCGGCGATCGATTTCCTCGACCCGTATGTGGAAGTCTACAAGGCTGGCTCCGGCGAGATCGACTGGATCGAAGCCCTGGAACGCATGGCAAGCAAGGGCAAACCGTTCTTCGTCGCGACGGGCGCCTCCACAATTGGGGAAGTACAGAAAGCTGTCCATGCCATTTTGAAGATCAACAAGCAGCTGGTCCTGATGCAATGCAACACGAATTACACCGCCAGCCCGGATAACTATGACCATCTGCATATCAATGTTTTGAAGACCTATGTGGCGATGTTCCCCGACGTGATCCTGGGCCTCTCGGACCATACGCACGCCCTGGCTCCGGTTCTCGCGGCGGTGACGCTGGGCGCGCGCGTCATCGAGCGTCACTTCACCGACAGCAACGACCGCGAAGGTCCCGACCACAAGTTCGCCATGAATCCCGAGAACTGGGCGAAGATGGTCGCAGAGACGCGCCTGCTCGAACGCGCCCTCGGCTCGCCCGACAAGTTCGTCGCGGGGAATGAAAAGGACACAGCCGTTGTCCAGCGTCGCTGCCTGCGCGCGGCACGCGAGGTCGAAGCGGGCGAGGTCTTCAGCCGCGATATGATCGATGTGCTGCGCCCGGCCACGCCCGGCGCGATCAAACCCGACCAGATCGAGAATGTGATCGGAACAAAGGCATTGCGTGATTTCAAGTATGGTCAGGAACTGCGCTGGACGGATTTGGGAGCATAGAGTTCCATGTTTCAGGTTCCATGTTCCATGTCTGTGTTGATCTCGGATTTTCATAATCAGTAGTTCACGAAAGGGCTTGAACATGGTTAACTTGGTTCCGACCAAGGAGACCAAAGCCAATGTCCAAGCCCGGTACC
>JAFGCG010000023.1 GCA_016932715.1 Anaerolineales bacterium | reverse complement strand
GGTACCGGGCTTGGACATTGGCTTTGGTCTCCTTGGTCGGAACCAAGTTAACCATGTTCAAGCCCTTTCGTGAACTACTGATTATGATATTCTGCGATTTTTGCGCTCTCAGCCCTGCACAAAGGAAGACATTGCTGGAAAAGTTCAAGCGTTTGCTCCAACCAGATGGTTCCATCCTGTTGGATGCGTACTTAATCAATGCTTTCAACCAAAAAACGGAAAGTGCCACATACTTGGTCAGTCTTTCGGATGGTTTCTGGTCGGCCGGAAAATATTATCAGTTTTTAAACACATTCAAATACGAGGATGTCAAAGTGACTTTGGACAAGTACACGATCATCGAAGAAAACCGTACTCGACAAATCTTTAATTGGTTACAGTATTACAACAAAGAGAGCATAGCCAGCGAATTTGCTGCGAGCGGATTGAAAATCGAGAAGTTTCTGGCGAATGTTGCCGGGGATGAATTCGATCCTGAAGGAAGTGAGTTTGCCATCATCGCCAGGTGCAATTGACGGCTGAATGGCAATCTGCAAGGACAATCTCAAGATAGGTTATTCTTTATGAAGTCGTTACCTGATTTTCTACTGCTTGACCTGGACGACACAATCCTGGATTACACGGCTCCCGGAGAGAGGTGTTGGGAAAACCTCTGTGTGTCTTTCGCTCCCAAAGTAGCCCCTGTCACCGCAGGTCAATTACTGGCTGCGATTGACCAGAGCCGGGAATGGTTCTGGTCCGATCCGCAAAGATTTGACACATGGCGACTGGATTTAAAAGGTGCCCGCCGCCTGGTCCTTGCCAGGGCGTTCAGCCTGCTGCAAGTTGATAATCTCAAGGTCAGTGAAGAGATCGCCGACGCATTTACAACCTTGCGTGAAGAAATGGTTCAACCCTTTCCCGGTGCTCTGGGAACGCTCCGGACACTACATGACCGGGGCATCCATATGGGGTTGATCACAAATGGGAGCGCCGAGTTTCAGCGCGCGAAAGTTCGTCGGTTTGAGCTGGAACAATACTTTGACTTTATTCTGATCGAGGGCGAGTTCGGCGTTGGCAAACCGGACCCGCGGGTGTTCAAACACGGGTTGGACCAGTTCGGCGCGCCTCCGGAACAAGCCTGGATGATCGGGGATAATCTCGAATTCGATATCCGTCCGGCACAGGAGTTGGGAATGGACACAGTCTGGGTCAACTATGCCAGAAGCAGTCTGTCTGCCAGCAGTTCCGTCAAGCCGACGCGGACGATCCACTCCCTGGCAGAATTGATCGAGGCTGCATAGCAAACGGAATGATGTCATTAATTCCTGCCCGCCTCTTCTTTCCTCTTTCTTCTTACTTCTTTCTTCTTTTCTCTTACTTCTCACTCCTTCTCCTTACTCACCTTCATCCAGGCTTTCTTCATATTCAGCGCGTCCTCTTCCATGATGGGGCTTTCGCACAGGATGCGTCCGGCACAGCCAAAGTCTTTCAACGCTTTGAACAGGAAGTTGAGTTTCAGGTCAGACTCAGCCAGCGGCAGGTGATTCTTCTCACCCTTTGGTCCATACTCGATTCCCGAAAGGTGGATATGCAATCGTTTGAGGGCTTTCTTGCCCAGCGCCTTTTGGTACGTCTTCAACAAAGCGCACCATTCATCGTACGTGTTCATCGACCCGTCGCCGGGACGGGCATGCAGGTGGGCAAAGTCGAGGCATGGTTCCACACCTTCGATGGCTTTGCTCATCGCGAGCGTATCTTCGAATGAACCCAGCATCGCGGATTTGCCCATCGTTTCGGGCCGCAATGTGACAGGGTTGCCGGCCTTGCGCAGTTCCTCCGCGCAGCCGCGCAGGCGCGGGATTGCAATCTGCAAGACTTCCGCCGGATCGCTGCCAAAATAGGAACCGGGATGGAAGATAATGTCCGTCGCGCCCGCCAGGTTTCCATAGATCGCCGCGTCCATTAATCGCTTGCGCGATTTGGGCCATTCCTCAGCCAGTCCGTTCAGGTTGATGAAATACGGCGCGTGGATGCTCAACGCAACCCCATGCTCTTGCGCCCTGGCTTTGATCGCCGCGCAAGTGACCTCGGTCACGCGCACCGACTGCACCCAGCCAAGTTCCAGCGTATGCAGCCCGATGGACTTGCTGAATTCGATCGCGCCGACCGAGCCGCCCGGTTTCTTGGGCGTACCAAGCGGGGAACCAACGGTACCGAATTGAAAAGATAAAGTCATAGAGTCTCCAGTAAACAGATAATAGCGAACAGCGATTAGCGATTAGTGATTAGCGATGCAAGGCGCACCCACAACGGCGGACCGAGGATGAGCAAACCGACCAGCACCGCAGCAACTGCCGCGATCAGGACAGCGCCCGCGCCGACATCCTTGCCAACCTTTGCCAGCGGATGGTGGACCGGGCTGGCAAGATCCACGACGGCTTCGATGGCGGTATTGATGAATTCAGCGGTGAACACCATGGCAATCGTCAACACGATGATAGCCCAATCGCGCGGGGCCAGACCCAGCCACAGACCAACAAGAATAACGAGCGCGGCAACGACGGAGTGGATCCAGGCGTTGTGCTGCGTTTTTAGTACATGCCACCAGCCGCGGAAGGCATGTCCAAAGGCATGGATGCGGGAGTCGAGGAAGCTTTTCAGTGACATTATTCTTCTCGAATTTGGAGGTGGCTCAGTCCGAGCCGTTCCAGGATCACGGCTTGTGCTTTCCACATGCGGGCTTTTTCCTGCGCCCGGGCGTGATCGTAACCGAGCAGATGCAGGACGCCGTGAACGACCAGGAGCTGCACCTCCGCTTCGACCGCATGGCCCGCGGCTTCCGCCTGGGCCCGGGCGCGCGGGACCGAGATGAGGATATCGCCGATATAACGCGCGCCCGTCTCCGGGTCGGTTTCCGAGGCGGGGAAGGAAAGTACATCGGTCGGAGAGTCAACTCCCAGATAATTCAAATTCAACTCATGCAGGCGCGCGTCATCCGCCAAAATGATGGATAGCTCAGCATCCAACGGTTCAGACTCGTGTTCGAGCACAGCACGCGCCGCCTCTTCAAGCAAATTTTGTGGAAAGGGGCTTTCGGTTTCGACGTGGATCATTTTTTATTCGGCACAGTGCCGACGTCCTGCGTAGCAGGCGATTCCTTGGGATAGGAAATGCGCGGGTGGTAACTGCCGCGCAGGATATTGACAAACACGTCCGTGATGACGCTGAGATCCCGCAGCGTCAGCTGGGTATCATCCAGTTGACCCTGTTTCTGGGCGATCTCGATCGTGGAGCGAACGATGTTCCGGATCGCTTCTTCATCTTCGGGGCGTTCGGCGCGGGCGCGCGCCTCGCACCCATCGGCAAGCATGAGCAAGGCTGTTTCGCGCGAGCGGGGACTGGGTCCCGGGTAACGAAACTTCTCCATATCCACTTTGGAGGCATCTCCACCTGCGGCTTCCAAAGCCTGATTATATTGGTAGCGTGTGACCAGCGTGCCGTGATGCTCGAGGATAAAATCATCGATCCGGCGCGGCAGGCGGTACTTGCGTGCCAGTGCAATCCCATCGTTGACATGCGAGACGATCGCGGACGACGATTCGTCCGGAGCCAGGTCTTCGTGTGTGTTCAACTGATCCTGCGGCTGGTTCTCCACGAAGAATATCGGGTTCAGCGCCTTGCCTATATCGTGGAAGAGCGCCCCGACGCGCGTCAGCAGTGCGTCCGCGCCGATCGCTTCCGCTCCCTGCTCGGCAAGGTTCGCCACCTGCAGACTATGCTGATACGTTCCGGGGGCGTTGCGCAAAAAGAACTGCAGCAGCGGGAAGTCGGGGCGGGAGATCTCGATCAGCTGCAACGCGGTGGTCAGACCCAGCGCCTGTGCCAGGAAATATTGCAGCAGCAGCGCGATGCTCGAAGCCGCCAGCCCGCTGAAGATGGCTGCGCCGGTTAATTGGAGCAGCGCTACCAGGTCCATCTGCACGAACGGAAAGCGGAATGCGATCAGCATCGCGATCCCGGCGGCCGCGGTGGCCATTCCGGCGCGGAAGAACGTCCACACCCGCCGCGCGTTCCCCAGCACGAGGACACCGGTCAACGACGACAAAAGGTAGTACGGCGTCAGATCGAGGGCGTTCGGCAGATTATAGGGTGCCAGGATCGAGAGGACGATGGAGAAAACGATCCCGGCCTCCACGCCAAACAGGGTGGCGACCAGCAATCCGAGCGCAGCCAGCGGAAAGGCATACGGCAAAATCGTGCGGTTCGGTATGACGAGACGCGCGCTCACGATAAAAAGAATGAAGAGCAGCGCAATCAGGATGAGGCTGCGCGGCTCGAACAGGAATGGCAGACGCCGTCGTGAAAAATAGAGATGCACAAACGCCGCCGCCATCACCATCAGCGCGCCCGCACCCACATAGTCCTGCCAGGGATAGTCTTCTTCGATCAACCCAAACTGGCGCAGGGCTTCGAACTCTGCGGGAGTAATGACCTGTCCACGTAGGAGGATCATCTCGCCTGATTTGTATTCCTGGATGACCGGCTGCACCGTTTCGCGCGCGGACTGTTTGGCGGCTTCCGTTAACTCTTCGCTATACACGCTGTTCGGGACGACAAATGCCGTCACCAGTTCTGCCACGATCGCGGCTTGCTCTTCGTTCAATGCCAGGCTGACGAGCGAAGGGACCGTCCGGCGCGCGGCTTCCAACCCCTGGTCGCGGATGCTGGGGCGCATCACCTGCTCCAGCACGCTCAACGCTTCCTGCTGGATCGCCTCCCAGCGTGTGGCGGACAATGCCAGCAGGCTCTCGATCGTTGCCGGCTTCAGTTTGACGTCGCTCAGTGCGGCGATATCGGCCGCTTTTTGTTCGGGCGTGGAATTCTCGTCCTCACGGACGAGGCTGATGTACTGCAATGCGGCGCGCAGTCGCTCGATCTGGCCGCGCGCAATGGACGGGTTGGGTTGAGCGTAGACCGGCGCCACCGCGTTCTCGGCTGCGCGGCGCGCCTCTTCTGTGCGCACCTCGCTGATATATTCGAGGGATTGCGGCGCCTGGAAATCGCTTGGGGAAACATCCCCGGGCCGGAGCGGCACGACGGTTGGCAGCAGTAACTCCGGCAGCACCAGAGCTCCATAGGATATGACGCTCACAACGATGAGGAGAATGACTTGAAACAGGCGGACGCGCGCCGGAACCTGACGTGTCCCCATCTTAGTCACAGCAGCGCAGCCACACACCTGCCCCGGGTGCAGGTGTCGGGGGAGCCACAGAGAGAATCTTTTAAAGAATCTCCGTGTCTCTGTGTCTCCGTGATTGGAAAATTGAACGTCATGAACTACTTCTGCAGGAGTTCCCGCACCGCGGCACTGACCATGTCGTTGGGCGCGCGGCCCGCCACCTTTGGCATGACGGTCTTCATCACCTTGCCCATGTCAGACGGAGAGGCGGCGCCGGTTTCCGCGATGGCAGCCTGCACCAGAGCACGCAGCTCCTCGGCGGGCATGGCTTTCGGCAGGAAGGCTTGCAGGACATTGATTTCAGCCTCGTTGGCTGCCACCAGATCAGGGCGGTTCGCTTTCTTCGCCTCTTCGATTGCCTCGCGGCGGTTCTTGACCTCCTTCTGGAGCAGGTTCATCACAGCCGTATCATCGAGTTCAATGCGCTTATCCGCAGGATTGCTTCGCTGATCCACTTCCGCCTGTTTGACCGCAGCCAGCGCCATGCGCACGGTCCGCAGGCGGACCTCATCCTTGCTGCGCATGGCGTCTTTCATGGATTCGTTCAGTTGAGATTTGATTGTCATGCGGCGGATTATACTAGAGATAGGGAGAGAAAATGTCCCATGCAGGCGGTCAAACGTGAGCACCTGTAACCGCAAATCCATGTCAGTGTCGAATCTCGACCTCGACTCCCAGCCCGCCTGCTGTTGACTGCTGCAATATTTCAAACAATTCGATGACATCCCGATCGTCGAGGGCGATGCAGCCCCAGGTCCAGTCGCTGGCAGTTCCCCCTCCATGGATCAATATGTCGTTCCAAATGGGGAACTCAGGATTGCTTTCATTGAAGTCATACACCTCCCAGATCGTATCCAAAGACCCGTGTTGAAGTTCCCAGGCTGCAATGCGCTGTTTGCCTGCATCTCCATATTGGACGTAGTAATCGTCCAACGATTGTTTTGTCGTCTCGAGCAGCATCTGGCGCGGACCAAATACGGATTCGTATTGCATACTTGCGATTCGATAAGAACCTTCCGGGGTTAACTCATCCGCCCAGACTTGGCGCGGGTCGGCGCCATGCCTGCTAATGGCGATCCGAAATATTTTGACGATTTCATGACCGTGAAAGACCGTGAGCTGATGTTCTGATTTTGAGATCAGGATGCGGTAATCTGTGACGGCAGCCACGGGGCGCTTGAATGTCACCATCCATCGCCAAATTAAATATTCTTTTGGGTGCCCGCCAGAAATGAAATAGAGCCCGAACAAACCCATCAGCAGACCAGGAAGAAGAGCGCCAAGGCTACATCTTCTCCAGCGGGTCGGGGATTGATTCAAATTCATCCTGCGGCTACTGGATCGTCCAGCCCCCATCGATCATGAGCGTTGCCCCGGTGATCAGGGAAGCCGCCGGGGAGGCGAGAAATACGACCGGTTCTGCCACTTCCCTGGGAGTCCCGATCCTTCCGAGCGGGATGCGCTTCTGCACCGATTTGCGAAACTCGCTGTTAGCGAGCCACTTTTTTGTCCCGGGCGTTTCGATGAAGGTGGGTGCGACCGCATTGACAGTGATATTGTAGGGCGCCCATTCGAGAGCCAGGCACCTGGTCAGATGCGAAACGGCGGCTTTCGTCAGGCAATAGACCGATTCGGTCGGCAGCGCCACGAAACCAGCCTGGGAACTAATGTTGATGATCCGGCCCCGGCGCTGTTTGATCATCACCTTGCCAACCGTTTGCGCGGTGAAGAACGTCCCCTTGAGGTTGACGGCGAGCGTCTCGTCGAAGTCCTTCTCGAGCACGCGTTCGGCGGGATTGGGCGCGCCGATCCCGGCGTTGTTCACCAGGATGTCGATCCGCCTGAAGTGCCGCACTCCCGCTTGGACCGCCTCGGCGATCTGCTCCATCTGCGTCACGTCCATCTGCACGGGCAGGACGTCACGACCGAGCTTCCGAATCTGCCTGACGAGCGCCTGTGCGGAATCCTTATCCCGCAGCCCGAGAATGATGTCTGCTCCCGCCTGCGCCAGGGCGAGCGCGCAAGCCTTGCCGATGCCCCTCGCCGAGGCGGTGACCAGCGCGACCTGGCCCGTGAGCTGAAACGACGATTGCTCATTCTGCATGTGAGATCTCCTGAGAATGCCGGGTAGAGAGCAATGGACTGTACTTGCGACAGGAATACAACTTCTGCCTCTGGCAAGCTGCTCATCAAGGTTCAATCGTCTGGATGCTGCCGTCCGCGTTGTAAATCAATTCAGCGACTTTTATATTGCGCATATAGTCAACGCCTCCTGACAGGGTGGCATCATGATAGAAAAGGTACCACTTCCCCTGAAACTCGACAATGGAATGATGCGTGGTCCATCCCATCACCGGGGACAGGATATAGCCCCGGAATGTGAAGGGGCCCGTCGGACTCGTGCCTGTGGCATACGCCAGATGACGACTAAAACCTGTGGAATAAGAAAGATAATAGATACCCTTATATTTGTGCATCCAGCTGGCTTCGAAAAAGAGCCTGGCTTGATCACCGGCAGTGACCGGTTTGCCATCTTCGTCAAGAATGGAGACTTCTCCTACGGGTCCATCGAAGCTCAGCATGTCTTCTGACATTTTCGCGACCCGCGGTCCCAGCATCGGTTCGCCTGGGCCGGGTACCTGCCCATCCGGGTCGAATGTTCCAGTCTGCCATTTTTCGAGCTGGCCGCCCCACAACCCGCCGAAGTACATATAAGCCTGTCCGTCATCATCGACGAAAACACAGGGATCCATGCTGAAACTGCCCTGGATGTAGTTCGGTTCCGCCTTGAACGGACCGGCCGGCGATGTGCTGGTCGCGACACCGACGCGAAAAATCCCCTCATGATCTATGGCTGGGAAATACAAATAATACGTGCCATTCCTGAAGGCGGCATCCGGTGCCCACATCTGCTTCTCCGCCCAGGGGACATCCCTGATGTGCAGGACCTCGCCATGATCCACCGGCGGAGTTTGCATATTCTCCATAGAGAAGACATGATAGTCCACCATGTCATACTGAGATCCAAAATTATCGGGCGCTGGTCGATTGGGATGATCATCCAGGTCATGGGAGGGATAAATGTACAGCTTGCCTTCGAAGACATGCGCCGAAGGATCGGCCGTATACATGTGCGTAATCAACGGTTCTTTCATTACTACTCCTCCACTGGTTTCGGTTGCGCTTTCGGGGACTGACGTTGCAGGAACGCTGGTTGGCAAGGGCTCGGCCTGCCTCTGGGTACACGCCGAAACGATCAGCACCATGAAAGAAACTACAACAAGGAGGATCGATACTGGAGATTTTATATATTGCATCATCATGTAGCCTTTCAGGATTAGTTTGCCAATCAATGGCTCAGATGGAAAGGACAGGTGAAACTACTTCTTCGACCCTGTGAACGCGGTCGTGATCCCCAAACCAACGTAGATCAACCCTGCGAAATACCGTTGTCCCATTTGGAAATGCCGGCTGCATCTCAACTTTTCCGCCAGGGAACTGGCTGCCAGGGCATACAGGCTATCGGTGATGATCGCCATCCCAACGAAGATCGCGCCCAGCAGCAGGGTTTGTCCCGTAACATTCCCTTTACCGGGATCCACGAACTGGGGCAAAAAGGCAAAGAAGAACACCGCGGTTTTGGGGTTGAGCAGGTTGACCACCAGTCCCTGCCAGTAAATCCGCGAAAGGCTTTCCTTCCTGATCGCTTCATCCACTGTTTCCTCCTCAGAAACGAGGAGCTTCCGAACGCCCAGATAGATGAGGTACGCGGCACCCAGATATTTCACCACATCGAAAGCCAGCGCGGATGACAACAAAATTGCCGAGAGCCCCAGGGTCGCCGCGACCGCCTGCGTAAAGTTTGCCGTCTCGATCGCCAGCACGGAAACGAGACCGGCCAGCCGGCCCTGGTTCGCGCTGCGGGCAGTGATGTATAACACTGCGGGACCCGGCATCAACAACAGAGCCAGTGTGGCGCCCATGAAGAAATACAGTTGCGAGAGTTCGATCATTCGGTTTCCTCTCAAACCTTTTGCCACGGATGACACTGATTTTCACAGAGTTTTTAAACCGGTCAGTGTCAATCCGTGAAATCCGTGGCTGGTTTAATAACTGATGTTACGCACTACCCCTGTTTTTCACCGCGAAGACGCAAAGGGCGTCTTTTTCTTCGCGAAGGAAGAGGGGTCTTCGCGAGCTTCGTTCCTTCGCGGTTCGAATTTCCTGCTTCCTGCGTAAGGTGAGTTAATAAAGTGGTATTACCAGTAATGATGCACCTGCGGGCGAACGAGCCGGTCATAGATGGCGCGCACCCGCCCCATGGTCTCATCCGAAAGCGCGGGCAGGTCTGCGGCGTTGACATTTTCCTCCACCTGCGACGGGCGTTTCGCGCCGGGGATCGCACAGGTCACGGCAGGCGCCATCAGGATCCAGCGCAAAGCCATCTGTGCCATGCTCATACCGGCCGGGAGGAGCGCCCGCAGTTCCTCCACCGCCTGCAAACCGGTTTCATAATCCAGACCGGAAAAGGTCTCGCCGCGGTCGAACCATTCGCCATGCCTATTGCCCTGACGATGGTCATCCTCCTGAAAGGAAGTCCTGGGTGTCATCTTGCCGGTCAGCATGCCCGACGAAAGTGGGACACGCGCCAGGATGCCAATCTTGCGGCGCTGCGCCTGATCGAAGAACAAATCCAAGGGGCGCTGACGGAACATATTGAAGATGATCTGCACCGTTTGCACGTTGGGATATTCGATCGCCTTGAGCGCTTCTTCCACTTTTTCCACGCTCACGCCATAGTAGCGCAGCTTGCCATCTTTCACCAAACCATCCAAGACATCGAAGACTTCCGGCATGTAATAGACTTCCGTCGGCGGGCAATGTAACTGCAGGAGATCGATGGCTTCGACATCCAGGTTTTTCAGACTGCGTTCCACGAAGGCAGTTAAGTTCTTCTTGTTGTATCCCGCCGCGAGGTGCGGATCGAGCCTGCGCCCAGCCTTGGTCGCCACGTAAAAGGGTTCGCGGCGCTCGCGGCGGAGTCTGGCAAGCAGTTGTTCACTGCGGCCGTCGCCGTACACATCCGCGGTGTCGAAGAAGTTCACGCCCAGGTCGAGGGCGCGCTGCAAAGCCGCCAGCGACTCTTCATCTTTAACATTCCCCCAGGTTCCACCGATTGCCCATGCGCCGAAGCTGATCGTGGAAACCTTCCAGCCGGTCCGTCCAAGTTCACGATATTGCATATTGCCTCCTCGAGAATGACAGCAGCCTCCCATTTTATTCGTTATTTTGTTGAAATGGAGGATTCTTTTTGAAATATCGCCCCACAATCTATCAGTGTGGTTTCTCTCACCCGCCGATGTGCGACATCTCCACCTTGGGCAGGGAGGCTGTATTTTCAGATCGAATTTCCGAATAGCGGTCATCCCGCCTGCCCCACAGGCGTGCGATCACCTCCGAGATGTCCTCATCTGTCGCCTGGCTGCGGAGCAGCTCACGGAAATCATAGCCTTTGACCGCAAACAGACAGGTGTACAGTTTGCCCTCCGCGGAGAGCCGGGCGCGGGTGCATGTGCCGCAAAATGCCTGCGTGACCGAGGCGATCACGCCGATCTCCCCGCTCCCATCCAGGTAGCGCCAGCGTGCGGCGACTTCGCCGGGATAGTTCGGATCCACCGGCTCCAACGGCATTTCCGCGCTGATCTTCCGGATGATGTCTGCGGCCGGCACCACATCATCCATGCGCCAGCCGTTGGTATGACCGACATCCATGTATTCGATGAAGCGCAGGATATAGCCCTTCTCGCGGAAGAAGCGCGCCATCGGCAGGATGCTGGAGTCGTTCAAGCCGCGCTTGACCACCATGTTCACTTTGATGGGACCCAGTCCGGCGCTGGCAGCCGCGTCCATCCCCTCCAGCACGCGCGCGACCGGGAAGTCTACATCGTTCATAGACTTAAAGGTATCGTCATCCAGGGAGTCCAGACTCACCGTGACGCGCTTCAGGCCGGCATCCTTCAAGAGAGGCGCCTGTTTGGACAGCAGCGACCCGTTCGTCGTCAGGGTAAGATCGAGGTCCGGAATCTGCGCGAGCATGCCAACAAGCAGGGGCAGGTCGCGGCGGACGAGCGGTTCCCCGCCGGTCAGCCGGATCTTGCGAACGCCGCGCCGGACAAAGATCCACGCCAGCCGCGTGATCTCCTCGAACGTCAGGATTTGATCGCGGTGAAGGAATTGATAACCGGGCCCAAAGACCTCCCTGGGCATACAGTACACGCACCGAAAATTGCAGCGGTCGGTGACGGAAATTCGCAGGTCGCGCAGAGGTCGCTTGAGGGTATCTATAAGAGTCATAGGTATATTCATCTAAAACGGATGGCTGCCATATCTGTTGCCCATTATAACAATTCTATATGAAAGCCGGATAAGCCGGTTGACTATGCACTTCAGCCATGCTATGATGCTGGCATCATTCTGCCAGGACTTATTCAAGGAGTTATTATGAGGTTTAGTGTCGAATTTATTCTCCGCCTGATTGGCATGGTCATCGTCGCAATCCTGGGATGGTCGTTTGGAGGCTGGGCAGCCAGAATCGAGCCATTCGATCCCAGACAGGACATTCTCTACCGGACAGTCTTTGGGCTGATCGGCGCACTGGCGGGCCTGGTCCTGACCCCTTATATGACGACGCGTCCCTCACGTGCCATCCGGCGGTCGCTGGGCCGTCTTTCTGCCGAGACTCTTTTCGCCGGTCTGACCGGATTGATCGTCGGGTTGCTCACGGCGGCGCTGCTTGCGTATCCGTTCTCCCAACTGCCCCCGCCCTTTGGAGAAATCCTTCCTTTTGTCGGTGTGATCGCGTTTTCCTATTTTGGGATCTCCTTATTTGTCATGCGACAGGGCGATTTGATGGGGTTGATGAGCAATTTCAGTGGCCGCACGGAAGGCGGCGGTTCCTCTGCCTGGACGAATCTCAACCGGACAATCTTACTCGACACAAGCGTCATCATCGATGGACGTGTTGCTGACATCGCCAAAACGGGATTCCTGCCCGGCACACTTCTCATCCCACGCTTCGTGCTGAATGAGCTCCAATACATCGCCGACTCACCTGACGGCTTGCGCCGCCAGCGCGGACGGCGCGGCATGGAAGTCCTGGCGGACCTGCAAAAATTGCCCAACATCCTCGTCCGCATCAGCGACATCGATGCCGAGGGCGTGCGCGAAGTGGATGATAAACTGGTGGTACTGGCGCGCCAGTTGAAGTGTCCCATCCTGACCAATGACTACAACCTGAACCGCGTCGCCGAACTGCAGGGCGTCACGATCCTGAACATCAACGAACTGGCAAATGCGGTCAAATCAGTCGTTTTGCCAAGCGAACGCTTGACGCTGAACATTTTCCAGGAAGGCAAGGAGTTTGGCCAGGGCGTGGGTTACATGGATGACGGCACAATGGTCGTTGTCGAGAACGGACACGAGTACATCGGCGAATACAAGGAAGTGGTCGTCACCAAAGTCCTGCAAACCGCCGCGGGGCGCATGGTCTTTGCCCGTGTGGAAGAAGACAACGGGAAAAAGAAGAGGTAGTTTATCAATGTCGTTGCGAGGAGTGGCGCCTCTGGCGCCACGACGAAGCAATCTCATCTAACCTCCCACAATAAGGTTGCCACGCGCCCGCGCAGCGGAGCGCTCGCAACGACATGAAGGTTATTATGATCCGCCTTTACAACACCCTCACTCGCAAAAAAGAAGATTTCCAGACGCTTGAGCCGAACTTGGTCAGGATGTATGTCTGCGGTGTGACGGTTTACAACGATGCCCATGTTGGGCATGCCATGTCCGCGCTGGTGTTCGATATCATTCGCCGTTATCTTGAATACCGCGGCTATACCGTTAAACATGTCATGAACTATACCGATGTGGATGACAAGATCATCAACCGCGCCAAACAACTCGGCGAGGACCCGCTCAAGCTGTCGCAGCGCTACGTGGAAGACTATGCGCGCGATATGCGGGACCTGAACATTTTGCCCGCCACATCCTATCCGCAGGTCAGCAGGACCATGCCGCTCATCATCCAGTTCATCGAAGGCTTGATCCAAAAAGAAGCTGCCTATGCCGCCTCGAATGGTGATGTCTATTTCAGCGTCACCGGTGATGAGGATTACGGAAAACTTTCGGGCCGCAAGCTGGATGACATGCAGGCGGGCGCGCGCATCGAAGTTGGGGAGGCGAAGGCTCATCCCATGGACTTCGCCCTCTGGAAAGCCGCCAAGCCCGGCGAAATCTCATGGGACAGTCCCTGGGGCAAGGGCCGCCCCGGCTGGCACATCGAGTGCTCGGCGATGAACCTTGCCGAATTGGGAGAACAGATCGACATCCATGGCGGCGGCAACGACCTGATCTTCCCGCACCATGAGAACGAGATCGCGCAGACCGAATCGTACACGGGCAAACCGTTCGCGCGCTACTGGGTCCACAACGGCATGCTGCAAATGGGCGGCGAGAAGATGTCCAAGTCGCTGGGTAACATGGTCAGCATCAAGGAATTCTTGCAGAAGCGGGATGCCGATGTCATGCGCATGCTCGTCCTGAGCAGCAACTATCGCGCCCCCCTGATCTTCAGCGAGGAGACCCAGGATGCCGCGGAAAAATCACTGGAACGCCTCAAATCCGCCCTGCGGCCTGTTTCCGTTTCCGCAAACGGACTCGCCGCCGAAGCCGCTGCCGCGCTTGTCTCCCAGGCTGACTCTGCAAAGCAGTCCTTCATCGACGCCATGGACGACGACTTCAACACGCCGCTGGCACTGGCTGCGCTGTATGAACTTGTCAAAACCATCAATACCGCCCGGGATCAGGGCGCGACAAATGATCAACTCAAGCCTGCCCAGGAAACCCTGCGCGAATTGACAGGCGTGCTCGGCCTGCGATTACAGGAAAAACAAGGCGCCGGCGGCGCGGATCGATTTGTCGAGTTGTTGGTGGAAGTCCGCAGTGAAGTGCGGAAGCAAAAGTTGTGGCAGCTCTCTGATTTGATCCGTGACAAACTGAAAGAACTCGGCGTGACCATCGAAGACAGCAAAGATGGCACCCAGTGGCGCTGGAGCTGAAGAACCGCAATCGGGAGGATGAGATGAGCGATAAAAACATTCGCATCACGGAATTGGACCGTCAGCGTCTTGTCGACCTGATCCTTGGCGCGCAGTCCGGGGAATATCGCGGCAGTATTTATCTTGAAAAACTGCGCGGCGAACTGGACCGCGCCCAAATTGTCACCCCGCAGGAAATCCCCGGCGATGTCATTACCATGAACTCGAAGGTTGTCCTCCTGGATCTGGATAGTGGCGAGAGTGAGACGTACACACTGGTCTATCCCGAACATGCCAATCCGGCCGAAGGGAAGATCTCGATCCTTGCTCCGATCGGGACAGCCATGCTCGGTTATCGTGTGGGTGATGTATTTGAATGGGAAGTCCCTGCGGGCAAAAGGAAGCTCAGGATCGAAAAAATTCTCTACCAGCCTGAAGCTGCAGGCGATTACGAACTTTGATTGTTCTCGTTTGAAAAAACAAACACCAAAACTTCCGAACAGAAATCGGAAGTTTTTATTTTTTATCAGGCAGCACGAGGGGAATATCCAAAAAGGGGTGCCTGACCACCTGAACAGGCAGGCAGTATGCCTCCTCGATCATTTGCGATTGCAGTACTTCTTTCGGCTTGCCGATCGCCTTGATGGTCCCCGCGACCATCAGCGCGACGCGGTCCGCGTAATGCGCGGCGAGATTCAAATCATGCAATGCGACCAGCACGGCGAGCTGATCCTTGTGCGCAAGTTCATGCACCAATCCCAGTAAACTGACCTGATACTGCAAATCGAGATGCGCGGTCGGTTCATCGAGCAGCAGGATCGGCGTGGATTGGCACAGGGCGCGCGCCAGCAGGACGCGCTGCTGCTCTCCGCCGGAGAGCTCGCCGACGCGCCGGTCGACGAGCGGCAGCGCGCTGACGCGCCCCAGCGCCTGACGCGCGATCTCCTCGTCGGTTTGGGATGGCTGACCGAGAAAGCCAAGATAGGGCGTCCGTCCGAACAGGACGGTCTCCCAGACGGTGTAGGCTGGAGGCATGGAGACCGCCTGGGGAACGGTAGCCACATAGCAGGCGCGCTGGAGCGTTGCCAGCGCTGCGAAGTTATCCCCGTTCGTACGGACCTGTCCGCTGGCGATGGGGATCACACCGCTCACCGCGCGGATCAATGTCGACTTGCCCGCGCCGTTCGGGCCGATCAGCGCCAGGACTTCGCCGCTTTGCACATCGAGGGAAACCTCGTGCAGGATGCGGCGCGTACCGTAATCAACAGAGAGATTTTGGATTTTAAGCATTTGTAGAACCTACTTGATGACGGTCGGAATGCCCGCCACCATAAAGATGACCTTGTCTGCTTCACGCGCCAGGCGCTGGTTTGCCCAGCCGAGCCCATCGCGATAGACGCGGCCCATCTGGTAGGGCGGGACGAGCCCCAGCCCCACTTCGTTGGAAATGATGACCCAATCCTGTTCTCGCTTGCGTATCGTTCCGATCAATTCGTCTATCTCCTTTTGAACAGCCTGAGTGAATGGCAATTCATCCACGAGGTCGTCCTTCACAAACCGCATCATCAAATTGGTGACCAGCAAAGTAATACAGTCCAAAATGATCACATCCGATTTTATCTGTGGAATGTGTGGCGCAACCTCGAGTGGAATTTCAAGCGTTTCCCAGTGGACGGGTCGCGCGCCGCGATGCTTTTGGATGCGCACGGACATTTCTTCGTCCAGCGCCTGCGCGGTCGCGATGAAGGTCACCGATTTGCCGGTCCTCTCCGCCAGAGTTTGCGCGTAGGATGACTTGCCGCTGCGCGCCCCACCGAGGATCAATGTCAATCTGTCCATATCATTCGCTCGATTTTGTGAATGTCCACGGCTGCCTCGACTTTATCTGCAAGATCATTTAACGATGTTTCAAGTTGATTGCTCTCCCGGGCAATGCTTCCGGGACTCCAGCCCAGGCTCGCTAGCCAGGCATGGCGAAGGGCCGTGTTGCCAAACAAGCCATGCAAATAACAGCCCCAGATTTTGCCATCCGCGCTCATGGAACCATCGAAAACTTCACAGCGTACCCCGTTCCGCGTGCTGATCTTGAGCCACGAAGAAACATGATTCGTGCGCCCCATATGGATCTCGTAACCCTGCAGGTCAGGCTCAGATAAACCTGCCAGCCAGGCAGTTCGTCCCACCACCTGTGCCTGGACCTGATAGGTAGCTTTCTTCGAAATAAAGGTCGTCTCGGTTGGCAAAAGTCCCAAACCCTCGATATGAACATTCGGCGATTCGATGTGTCCAGGATCGCGAATCCTCTGTCCGAGCATCTGATACCCACCGCAGATGCCGACCACTGACCCGCCTCGTTGCACGTGCTCTCGAATGACACTATCCAGTCTGCGTTCTCGCAGCCATGCCAGGTCCGCCATTGTACTCTTGGTGCCCGGCAGGATAACAGCTTGTGGCTGACCAACCTCAGAGACTTGCGTGACATACCGCACCCGCACCTCCGGGTCGTTGTGGAACGGGTCGAAGTCATCGAAGTTCGAGAGGACAGGCAGGTGAACGACCACGATGTCAATGGAGGTCGGATCGCTGCACGGCTCAACTCTCGCGTCCAGCGCGACCGCGTCTTCCTCAGGCAGATGTAGATCTTTGAGATGAGGGATCACACCCAGCACCGGCAGCTGCGACTTTTCTTCCAGAATACGAATCCCTTCTTCAAAGAGGCGAATGTCGCCGCGAAATTTGTTGACCAGGAAGCCGCGCACGAGCCGGCGTTCCTCTGGCTCGAGCAGCCAGAGCGTGCCGAGCAGCTGCGCAAAGATTCCGCCGCGGTCGATGTCACCCGCCAAGATGACCGGAGAATTGGCGTAGCGCGCGACTGCCATGTTGACAATGTCCCCGCGTTTGAGATTCAACTCCGCCGGACTGCCCGCGCCTTCGATGATCACAAGGTCATATTGGGCGCGTAAACGATCCAGCGCGGCTGTCGCATGCTCCCATAAAATCTGTTTGCATTTGTAATAATCATATGCACTGAGAGATTTGAACGGCCGTCCATCCACAATGATCTGACTGTGCGCATCGGCTTCCGGCTTGATCAAGATCGGATTCAGATCGGAAGAGAGCGGCGTCCCGGACGCACGCGCCTGCAAAGCCTGGGCGCGACCGATCTCCGAACCGTCCGGGCAGACCGCGGCATTATTGGACATGTTCTGTGCCTTGAACGGGGCAACCTTCACTCTGCGGCGCGCAAAGATGCGGCACAACGCTGCGACCAGCAGGCTTTTGCCCACCGAAGAACTGGCTCCCTGGATCATCAAGGTTCTGGCTGTCACAGTGACACTCTCTCAATCACTTCCAACGAAGAAACAAAATCCTCTTCCGAAAATATCTCCAGCGTCAATACACCTTTGTAATTCACACGCATCAACTCATCCCAGACCGCGCGGACCATTTCCTGCAGCATGAACGAAAGCGACCGGTGGTCGCGTTCGGCGATGCCGTGGATGTGGATCACGCGCGTGCGCGGCATGGCAGATCGCAGGTACGGGATTGGGTCGTGACCGTCCAGCCACAAGTGACCGATGTCCACGCAGCGGCCCACCGGGATGCGGTCCAGCACGGGCTGGATGAAATCGAGCGGATAGGTTTCGAGATTCTCCACCGCCAGCTTCTCCGCGCTGCCCGCCCATTCCGAGACAATCTCCAGCGCGCGCACCGATTGGTCTTGCCAGCAATCGATCGCCTCTTTGTCTGCCGACGTGCGGACAGACCTTCCATCCAGGTGTAAAACATACGCCCAGGGATCGAGACGGCGCGTGCAGTCGATCACGCGCTTTGCCTTGACCAGCGACTGGTCGCGCTCCGAACCATCCTCGCCCAGCTTGAGGTCGAGCGGCAGATGGACGGTGTAGGTCAGGTCGTGCTCACCCGCGATCCGCGAGAGCTCGTCGATCACTTCCGGGGTGGGCAGGTTGTTGGGACCGTCATCCACTTCGAAGAGGATCAGCTCGATGTCTCTGACCTTGCCTGCCAGATAACGCGCGTTGGGCAGGATGTCCGCGGGGATGATGTAGGAGGTCGCACCGAGGCGAAAGGGATAGTTCCTTAAGTTCCAGGTCATGACCGCATCTCCCCCATCGCATGCAGCAAGCGCGCATTTTCCTCCGAGGTACGCGTCGCGATCCGGATGAAGGAGGGCAAACCGAATGAAGCGCAATCGCGGACCAGTATCCCTTTCTTCAACAACTTCCGGCGAAACCGCGCGCCCTCTTCGACAGGCAGCAAGAAGTAGTGCGTTTGGGATGGCACGGGTTCATACCCCAATTCCTTCAAACCTGAAACCAAAGCCTCTTTTTCGCTTTGCAACTTTCGAAGCCCGTCGCTCAAACAGGTTTCATCCTGCAGCGCTGCCAGCCCTGCCGCCTGCGCCAGCGCGTTCACATTCCACGCCGGGCGGAGGTCCGCCAGCGCGGCGATCACGTTTTCATCTCCAACGGCATATCCCAGCCGCAGCCCCGCAAGGGCATAGTCCTTTGTCATGGATCGCAATATCAAAATATTTTTACGGTGCAATGAAACCACAGAATACATCCCTGGCACGAACGCGAGATAGGCTTCATCCACCACGAACAGCGTATCCGGAAATGTACGCGACCACTTCTCCACTGCCTGGAGCGGGATGACCTGCCCTGTGGGATTATTCGGATTGCAGATGAA
The DNA here is from genome assembly GCA_016932715.1 of Anaerolineales bacterium. Classification (GTDB taxonomy): domain Bacteria; phylum Chloroflexota; class Anaerolineae; order Anaerolineales; family Villigracilaceae; genus Defluviilinea. Next base: position 24,863 of record JAFGCG010000023.1, on the reverse strand, counting down.
GGCAAGCCGCATTTTCCGCGCGGTCAGCGTCTTTTCGATCTCTTCGAGGTCCGGGATGAATCCGTTCTCCGGGACCGCGCGCCAGTGATGAAGGATCCCTCCCGCCAGCCAGATGCAGCGTTCGTATTCACCGAAAGTGGGTCCAACGACCAGGGCATGCTCTCCCTGTTGCAAGCACGCGAACGCAGTCAACTGGATCAACTCCGCCGCGCCATTACCGGCGAGGATCTGTTCGGGCAAAACATCCAGCTGCTTCGAAAGTGCACGCCGCAGAGCGATGGACTCGCGGTCCGGGTAACGTTCCAGCGGCGTGGATCGAATCGCTTCTCGAACCAGCGGCGCGGGTCCGAATGGATTGCTGTTGACACTGAAATCCAACACAGCGTCCGGGTCAAGCCCAAGCCGCTCCAGTTCGGCGAAGTCGAACGCACCATGTACAGCCGGATCAACCTGAACGGACATACCGACTCCAGAGTAGAAAAACCAGCGCCGCCATCCAGACCGAAACGTATAACAGGCGGCGCGCACGGAGGAGACCATGGGTGTTTGGGAAACGCAGTCCCTGTCCCAACTGATAATGACCCACCTTTTCCAGTTCCACCCCCAATGCCCCTGCCATTGCGCTCATGGGAACGCCAGCATTCGGGCTGGCAGTCCTGTGCGCCTCCCGCCACATGACGTTCCATGCCCTCCCGAGGCTTGCTCCACAGAATGGAGCGGATAACACGATGAATAATCCCGCCAAACGCGCGGGGATGAAATTCAACACATCATCGAACCGGGCAGGGATTTTTCCGAGCCATTCACGTTCGGGGTCGCGATAGCCCAGCATCGAGTCGGCGGTATTCGCAAAACGATAGGCGAACACGGCGGGCAATCCGCCCAATGCAAAAAAGAATAACGGCGCGATGATCCCATCGGATGCATTCTCGGCAACCGACTCGATCGCAGCGGCAGCGACCTGCGACTCGTTCAACTGCGCTGTCTCGCGACTGACCAGGTGCCAGGCAAGCAGCCGCCGTCCTTCGGGCAGGTTATGTTTTTCCAATGCCGTTTGCACTTCACCGGCGGCGCGGTCGAGTCCGCGCAGAGAAATCGTCAGGCTGAGAAGAAGCGCCTCGATCAGCAGACCGGACCAGGCTGGGAGAGATGAGGTCAGAACCAGGATCATCCAACCCGCGCCAGCCGCGAGTCCGCACCCAATGCAGACGATGAAAAGTCCATACATGAATTCTGCCAGACGATTCCCATAAGGTCGAAAGCGTTTGAGAACACCGATCAAACTCCCCATCCAGGCAGTGGGATGAAAACGATTGGGAGGATCGCCCAAAAGCATATCGAAAAGGAGAGCGATGACCATAACCAGCGCAACTCGCGGAACGTACGTCATCGGGGACCTGCCGCGCTCACCAGCAGCACAATCGTTTCCACAACTTCGACGATCATCCCGAACACATCGCCGGTCACGCCGCCGAGGCGGGACTTCGCAAACCATAAAACCAAAGCTGCCGCGCCGACTCCAGCCAGCGCGGACAAAATTCCGCGCATGCCAAGCAGTGCTGCAATCAACAGCGGAATGACCGCGCCCCAGAGCAGGAACGAACGCCGAAAGCCCGCTGCGAAGTCCGCGCCCATGCCGGAGGGACGCGCGAGCGGAAGCAACCCCGCGAACAGGATACACCAGCGCGCCAGGCTCGCCGCGAGCAAGATACCAAAACTGGAAACAGGAGTGAGAGATGCCAGCGCCGCGGCTTTGAGCAATAAAACCAGGATCAACCCGATGACGCCGAACGCGCCGACATGCGGATCTTTCATGATCTCGAGCCGGCGCTCGCGCCCCACGCTGGCGAACAAGCCGTCGCAGCAGTCGGCGAGACCGTCGAGGTGCAGTCCGCCGGTCAGCATGACCCAGACGACCAGCGCGACGACCCCTGCCACCAGCGGAGAAAACAGGAGCCTTGCGCCTGTCCATGCCAGCCAGGTCAGCGCGCCGATCACCAGTCCGACCAGCGGATACCATACAGCCGCGCGCCCGCTGTCGCCGGCCGACCAGTCGTCGGGGAGGCGGACCGGAAGCGTGGTCAGCAATCCAAAGGCGATTCGTAAATTTCGCATTTCAGAATTCACCACAAAGGGCACGAAGTAACACTAAGGAAATCGAAAGGGCGTTAACCTTTGTGCTCCTTTGTGTTCTTCGTGGTAAAACCTATTCCTTATCACTTACACCTGCTTCATCAAAGGTTGCCATCTCGCGCAAAATCCGCGTCGAGGCTTCGATCAGATGGAACGCCAGCGCCGCACCGGTCCCCTCGCCAAGGCGCAGATTCAAATCCAGCAGAGGCGCGAGGTTCAAATGCCTCAACATCGCCTGATGCCCGATCTCCACCGACTGGTGGGCGGCGATCAGATAGTCGCGCGCACGCGGCGCCAGCCCGGCAGCGATCATGGCGGCTGCGGTGGAAATGAATCCATCCACCACCACCGGGATGCGCTGACTCGCGGCGGCGATCATCACGCCCGCCAGCCCGGCAATCTCGAGCCCACCCACTTTGTGCAAAACGTCCAGCGCATCGTTCGGGTCCGGGCGGTTCACCGCCAACGAGCGCTCGATCACTTTGATCTTGCGCTCCAGGCTTTGATCGTCGATGCCCGTCCCGCGCCCGACCACCTGCGCGACCGGAAGTCCCGTCAGCGCCGCGGCAATCGCAGAGGACGGCGTTGTATTGCCGATACCCATATCGCCGGTCGCGACGATGTCGAGTCCGCGCTGCGCTTCCTCGTTCAGGACCTCCACCCCAACTTGCAGGGCCTGCTGCGCCTCGGCACGCGTCATCGCCGGACCCTCAGCCTGGTTCCGCGTCCCACACATCACCTTGCGCCGGATCAGCCCGGGCAGCGGGTCGAACTCCACTGCGACACCGATATCCACAATTGTGACGCGCGCGCCCGCCTGTTTTGCCAGCACGTTGATCGCCGCACCGCCGCGCAGGAAGTTCAACACCATCTGTGCCGTAACTTCGGGAGGATAGGCGCTCACGCCTTCGCGCGCCACGCCGTGATCCGCCGCCATCACAATGACCGCTTTGCGTTCCACCGCCGGAAAGGTGTCGGCCTTCATCCCCGCCAGTTGAATCGAAAGCTCCTCGAGCCTTCCCAAACTGCCGCGCGGCTTGGTCAATGTATCCTGACACCTGCGCGCGGCTTGCATGGCAGCTTCATCGAGTAGCTGGATGGCGTTGATGGTTTCTTCGAGTTGCATGTTTTCTCCTATGTCGTTGCGAGCGAAGCAATCGCCTCATTTGCCGCGGGGTTGCTTCGTCGCTCACTAACGTTCGCTCCTCGCAACGACATAACTAGAATTCAATCCCGGGCTGTCCCTGAATGCCCTGCATTGCAAACGGATGCTTGATCTCGCGCATCTCCGTGACCAGATCCGCGTACTCGATCAGCGCCTGCGGCGCATCGCGTCCGGTAATGACGAGATGCAGATCTTCCGGCTTGTTGGCTTTCAGCCAGTCGATCACCTGGCTTGTTTCCAGCCAGCCAAAATGGAGAGCATACGTAAATTCATCCAGGACGATCACAGCGTACTTCCGGCTGACGATTTTTTCTTTGGCGGTCTCCCAGCCAGCGAGGGCACGCGCCGCGGTCTCATCCATGTCCTTCGAGGTCCAGGTAAAACCGTCGCCGGTGGTGAACCAGCCGATCCCAAGCTTCCTGGCGGCTTTGACCTCGCCCCATTGACCCGTCTCCGCTTTGATGAATTGCACCACACAGACGCGCAAGCCGCGTCCCCAGGCGCGCAGCAGGATGCCGAACGCCGACGTGCTCTTGCCTTTACCGTTGCCGGTGTTGACGATTACCAGCCCTTTTGTAACTTTGGTGTTGTTCATTTCATTTACCACATTCCCTGATTCTTCGAGCGCCGTAAAACCCAGAGGAAGAACGGCGCGCCTGCCAGCGCCGTGACGATGCCCACCGGCAGTTCCTGCGGAGCCAGCACTACCCGTGCCAGCACATCCGCAAACAGCAAAACAGCCGCCCCGCCGATGATGCTGAGCGGGATCAAGCGGCGATAGTCCACGCCCCACCACAGGCGCACGATGTGCGGCACGATCAGACCCACGAAGCCGATGATGCCGGCAAACGAGACCGCCGCGGCGGTGACCAGCGAGGCGGCCACAATGATGATGAATTTCGCCCGGCGCACATTCAACCCCATTTGGATTGCCTGGTCATCGCCAAACTGCAGCAGGTTCAGCGCATATCCGGTCAGGACCAGAGTCGTCAGCCCGAGCGCCAGATAGGGAATCAGCGCCAGGGTCGCATCCCAGCTGACGAGGCTCACGCCTCCCAGCAGCCATCCGATCGCGCGGCGCACCTCTCCCGTCGAACGCAGCATCAGGAACGATGTCAGTGACACGGCGAAAGACGAAACCGCCACGCCCGCCAGGATCAGATTCGTGGTCGGCACGCTTCCACCGATGTGCGCAATGGTGTACACGATGTAAACCGTCAACAGGCTGGTGATGAACGCTGCCAGCGGGATCGCCAGGAGTCCAAGCGTGGTGTAGGGCCATTGGATGGACATGGCGATGATCGCGCCCAAGCCCGCGCCCGAGGCGACGCCGATCAGATAGGGGTCAGCCAGCGGATTGCGGAACAATCCCTGGTAGGCTGCCCCGCTGCCAGCCAGCGCCGCGCCGACTAGCGCGATCAACGCGGTGCGCGGCAAGCGGATATTCCACAGGATCGTCCGAAATATGTCGCTGGAGGAGGCTCCGCTGACCGTGCGCCACAAGTCCGCCGGTGGAATAAATACGGATCCAATCGCCAGGCTGAGGAGGAGCGTGATTGCCAATGCAAGGAGTGTGACGAAGAATGGGTTGCGCATGAGGAAGGTATCAGGTACACAAGTAAACATGTTTCCCGGCTACTTGTGTACCTGTCTACTTGACTACTTGAATACTTCGGGATGGAGTAGCTTCGCCAGTTGCTCGAGTCCATCCACGAGGCGGGGACCCGGGCGGCTGACCAGGTTATCGTCGAATGGCATGACCTTTCCATTTTTCACGGCGCTCAAATTCTCCCAGCCCGGGCGGGACGCCACCGCTTCGGGCGTGACACCCCACATCGAATCCCCAAGGATGACGAATTCCGGATCGGCAACCACGATCTGTTCGAGGCTCATTTGCGGGTAACCTTCCAGGTCTGCCGCGATGTTGGCACCTCCGGCGCGCTCGATCAACAGGGTAATAAATGAGTCTTTGCCAGCCGTATAGGGTTTGGATGGATCGGTGCTGTCCAACTCATAAAAGATAGTAGGACGCGAAGATACTGCTGTGGTCTTTTCGTCCACCGCAGCCACCCGTGCCTTGAGCGATTCGACCAGCAGTGCAGTCTCCGGCTGGCGGCCTGTCAACTGGGAAACGATCTCCAGATTAATGTACAGTTCCTCCAGGGTATGCGGGTTGTTCAGGTAATAGACCGTCAGTCCGAGGTCTTCCAGTTCCCTGACCTGTTCCGGAGTATTGATCTCAGCCGCCAGGACAAGATCAGGTTCGAGCGAAACAATCAACTCCGTGTTGAGGGTTTCAAATGCCGGACCAATATCTGTGACATTTTTGGCTGCTTCCGGATAGTCTGAAAATTGTTCGCGCCCCACCACCTGTTCACCGGCGCCGACCGCGAACAGGATCTCCGTGTTGGACGGCGCAATGGAGACAATGCGCTGCGCGGGACCGTCCAGAGTAATTTCGCGTCCAAGCCCATCGGTGAAGGTCAGGGCTGCGGGCGCGGGGGAAGCGGTGGGAGCCTCGCTGGCAGGGACCTCGGTTGCCGCGGGAGCAGTTGTCGCTGCGGCTTGAGGCACGCAGGCGGTCAGCAGGGTGATGAGTAAAGTTCCTAACAGAATTTTTCGCAACATAGTTTCTCCAGAGTTTTATGTGTACACGAACGTTCTCTAACACCTATGGCGCTATCAGAATCAAAATCCCCAGGCAAGTGCTGGGGAGGTTGGAGAGGCAATCCGAGTGAGCCGTCCTCCACCTCCTTTCCGCGAGAGTGTGGTAGAACAGACCAGAGCGGGCGACCTGACTTATCAGCTATCAGCACTCAGCACTCAGCTTTTAGCCGTTTGGCTAATTGCTGATGGCTGACCGCTGACAACTGCTTCACAGTTGCGCGACAGTGTCGGAATTCCACCGACTTCGCCGCTGACTGATCCTATTCGGTTGTTTGGACCTCTTGCAAGGTCTTTCCTATTTTATGCCGCGGTTGCAATAGAGTCAATGACAGGTTTCTTCATGCGAAGCACATGTACAACCAGAAGAATGGTCATCCCAATGGTTACAGGCAGCAGGGCGATATTGCCATCACGGCCATATAGGATCATTGACAATGTTGGAACGAGGTAACAAACCATCACGATCATTTTTTGCATAAGACTGCTTTTGTTGATCAGCACAGCAAAGGGAATTAATAAGAGCAGATAATCATAATTGTAAAGATAGGGACTGACGAGTAACGTGACCAGTGTCGCTGCACTCAACAACAGCTCATGGGATCGAAATAATGAAGAGCGAATGAAGTAAAACAGGATACCGAAAAGCATCAGCAATACAAGAGCAATCCACATGGCATTGGCAAGCGATCCATCCAAGAGCCAGCGCGACGACCACACGGGCAGACTGGCACATTCGGAGCAGGCAGTCACATTGCTTTCATTTTGATAGCTCAGCAGCATCTGCGGATAACTGATCGGCCAGGCGGGGTCGGCAAGAAATCCCGTTATAAAAAGAAATACTCCCATGACAATCAAAGAGCGCACCACGCTTCGTCCAAAGCTGAACCGGCCTGCGACCAGCCATCCCAACGCCGACAGCAGGATCAGCGCCCCGACATGCGGCTTGAACGTGAGCAGGGCAGCGCCGAGGCTCGTCAACGCGACGTTTTCCCTGCGCAGTGAATAGATCAACAGCGCGGTGCCCAGCAAAACAGGGAAGTCGTATTGTCCAACCGATAAGCCTCCCAAAACGGGGAAAAAGAACAATGCCAGAGGGAAAGCGATCAATCTCAGCCGCCCCGACCATCCGTCCGTGAGCAGCCAAACCGACAGGAACAACATGGCGAGATTCAGTTCGAACCATAACGTTGCCGCGACCTTGGCAGGCAATAACCCTAAGTAAAAAGTGCTCAGCGCGTACCAGGGCGGATAAGGGAAGCGCGCCAGAAAGAATTTCTCGGGAGAAATACCTGAATGTTTTACCGCCAGTGCTTCCACGCGCGGCAGGTCGTAAATGGGAACGCGGTTGACGAGCGCCAGGTCCGTGTTGTAGAGGGCGCTGAAATCGGAACCCGCGGGGAGGGAGTTGGGAAAGTACAGTGCGATTGCTACCATCAGGATTGCAATCACAGGCAGAAGTAAGAGGAGAAGATTACGCTTCATCGAATTGCGCTTTGACCGGCGATGGATTTGATTAAACCTCGAAAGTTGATTAAATGGAACGGGTAGTAAAGAAACCAGTATAAAAATCCGGGCAGCCCGCGCGGGCAGAAAAAAACGGTTTGCGAAATGTAAGGCAAGCTGCCAACTTGCCCCACGCGCCATTCGATCCATTTCCTGCCAGCGCTTTGATTTTGCACATGGGCGATCATCTGTTGATTTGCCTCATTCACTTCCAGGCTCCAGCCTTGTTTTTCAGCCAGCCCCACGATCCTCTGAAAGACTTTCTCACGTTCAGCATAGCTAACAGTTTCACAGTGCTCAATGAAACAACCTTCATGCTTGATGGATTTCGGCTTTTGTTTGCCATCCGCCCAGACGCGCTCGATGTGAGCAGGGTGTGTCCTTGCGAGGGCATCTTCGATCGCGCTATCAAAGTTGATCAGTTTGACTTCGGGAAATGTCGTCAGGGCTTCAGGATGTTTGACAACGCTATCGGCAGACAGACCGTCGATCAATGCATAGGCAATCGGATAGGGCACGGGTGTCATCCAATGGACGCCAAGCGCCATGAACCAGAGCGGGATGCCCGGCAGCAGGAGCATCCTGCGCTTGAGCCCGCGGATGCGCGCATAACCCAGCATCAGGTCCCCGTAGGTGACGACATCCGGGCCGCCGATCTCGAAGACGCCGCCGCGTCCATCCGGATTCGTCAGCGCCGCCAGGAGATAGTCGATCACATTTTGGATGGCGATCGGCTGGGCTTTGTTCTTCATCCACGCGGGTCCCGGCACGATCGGACACAACTCGGTCATGAAACGGATCATTTCAAAGGAAATGCTCCCCGAACCGATGATGACTCCCGCCCGAAACTCCGTCACCGGGACGCTGCCTTCGCGCAGGACTCGGCCTGTTTCGATGCGCGAACGCATGTGGGGCGCGATGTGTTGTTCCGAGTCCGCCAGCCCGCCCAGGTAGATGATGTGCTCAAGACCGGTCCCATCGGCAGCGGAAGCGAAGGCGCGCGCGCTGTCCAATTCGAGCGCCGTGTATCCAGGCCCGTAGCTCATGTTGTGGATCAGATAATAGGCAGTCTGAACGCCTTCCAGCGCGGCGCGCAGGCTTGACGGAGCCGTGACGTCGCCCTGGACCACTTCCACATGACGGGACCAGCTCCGGCCGTTGAGTCGCAGCGGCTCACGCGCCAGGCAGCGCACACGATAGCCTGAATCCAGCAGGCGGGGAATCAACCGGCTGGCGATGTAACCTGTGGCACCGGTAACGAGAATAAGAGGAGAGTTCAACCAGTCTTCTTTCCTCTTTCTTCTTTCCTCACCCATCAAAAGAGGAAAGAAGAAAGAAACTAACGAGCCAGTAAACGTGCCCGCGCGGCAATCTGATTTGCCAGTCCATCGAAAATAAATTTATGGAAGGGCCACATCGCATACCAGTAAAGAAAACCAAAGAGTCCATGCGGCGCAAAGAAGGCCGTCACCGTCAGGAGTGTTTGCCCCTCCTGCGGCTGCGACTCGAATTGCAGCCAGGCTTTGCCGGGCAGTCTCATCTCGGCGCGTAAACGCAGGAGGCGGTTCGTTTCCACCTCCTCGACCCGCCAGAAATCCAGCGACTCGCCCGCCCGGATCTCGTCGGGGTGCCGTCGGCCGCGTCGCAGGCCCACGCCGCCGACGGCTTTGTCGAGCCAGCCGCGCATCTCCCAGGCCCAATCCATGTACAGCCAGCCGCGTTCCCCGCCAATGCCCGCATAGGATCGAAACACATAGTCCGGTGAAAGGTCGAGCAATCTCTGCCGGGTTTCGATGAACATGCCTTGTTCGACTGTGAGTTGATAGGGCTTGACATCGCCTGCCACCGTGACCAGCGCGTCGGACCAGCTGGTTTCGACGTTGTCTTTTTGGATGCGGCCCAGCGCCAGGTGGACAGCGGTCTGGAAGTCGATCGGTTTGATCTGTGGGAACAACTTCTTCGCCGCCTCGTCGCGGACGATGAGCCTGGCGCGCAGCCCTTCGATCAGCGGCAGGACGAGGCGCCAATGGATCGGCGTGACCATGTGCACCCAGTAGGCGGACAGACGGGGCGCATAGAACGGCGTGCGGATGAGCACGCGTTTGAGCCCGCGTTCTTTGGCGTAGCCGAGCAGCATGTCCGCGTAGGTGAGGCGGGTTGGACCGCCAATCTCGATCAGCCTGCCGGTGCTTTCAGGGGTCCTGAGCGCTTCGATGAGATAGGACAATACATCCCGGATCGCGATCGGCTGCGCCTGTGAGAAATACCAGGCCGGGCAGACCAAAACCGGTTCGCGCTCGGTCAGATAACGGATCATTTCAAATAGCACCGACCCGGAACCGACGATCATGCCTGCCCGGAATTCTGTCACAGGTACACTGCTGTGACGAAGAATATGTCCGGTCTCATGGCGGGCGCGCAGATAGGGGGAGAGATTTGTCGTGGGATCGACCAGTTCACCGAGATAAATAATGTGTTCGATGCCTGCCTCTCCAGCGGCTTCGGCAAAATTGCGCGCCACTTCCAGGTCGCGGTTGGCGCTTGTCTGTCCGCCCTGCTTGCCGTGGATGAGGTAATACGCGATGGCAACATCCTTCATCGCCTCCGCCAGCGTGCCGGGATCCAGCGCGTCCCCGCTGACGACTTCGACGCGGCTCAGCCACGGGCGTCCCTGCAGGCGGTTCGGGTCGCGGGCAAGGCAGCGGACGCGGTACCCCGCTTCGACCAGCCGCGGCGCCAGCCGCCCGCCGACATATCCGGTTGCTCCGGTCACGAGGATAAGTTTGGAGTTGGACATAAATAATCCGCTGGTCGAGTGGTCCCGCCGAAGGTCCCTGCGTTCTTCCGGGGAAGGGACGTATCGAGACCAGCCATAAAAGGTAAACATGAAATTGGTGGTCTCGATACGAGCGAGAAGAACGCTCGCCCTACTCGACCACCGTGATCGGAGGAAATTGTATCCTACCCATTCAATTCTATGCTATCATGAAAGACACCTATGCAGGCGGCAAATACTCCCCCATCCGGTCGCTTCCAGGAACAATTAACCACACGGCTCCCGCTGATGTGGTTTTCACTTGCCTTCCTCACAGGGATAGCCCTGGCAAAAGTGTTGGCGCTGCACATCCTGGTTTGGATCACGCTGGTCGTCATTTCGATTTTTCTTGTCATTCTTTCACAGCTCCTGACTCCACGCTTACCGGACTCGTTCCCTCTTCATCCTTTTGCTTTTATCCTGCTCTGCGCTTTCTGCCTGGGTGGGATGCGCTATCAAATGTCCGTTCCCCGATTCGACGCCTTCCACATCGCTTTTTATAACGACCGTGAATACGACCTGCTCATCACGGGTACGCTGATCGAGCCGCCGGATTACCGGGATAACTATACCAATTTGCGTCTGGACGTCAGCGCAGTGGACACAGGGGACGGCGATCTGCCTGTCGGCGGATTGCTGCTGGCGCGCGTTTCCGATAACCAGGTTTTTCACTATGGAAACATCATCCGTCTGCGCGGCAAGCTGAAGACCCCGCCTGAGAATGAGGAATTCTCGTACCGCGATTATCTCGCTGCGCAGCGGATCCACGCCTATATGTCCAGCGCCGAAGTGACGGTCCTTCCGGGCCGGGGCGGCAATCTCATCTCCGCCGCTTTGTATGGGTTCAAGGAAAAGTCACTCGAAAACATCTACCGCTTGTTCCCCGACCCCGAGTCATCTTTGCTGGCAGGGATTTTGCTCGGTGTGGATACCGGCCTCACGCGGGAATTGCAGCAGGCGTTCAAGAACACAGGCACGGCGCACATCATCGCCATCTCGGGATTCAACATCAGCATCATCGCGGCCTTGTTCGTCACATTTTTCAGTAAATTCCTGGGTCCGCGGCGCGGCGCTTTCCTGGCAGTGATCGGGATTGCCTTTTATACCGTCCTCGTCGGCGGTGACGCGGCGGTGGTGCGCGCCGCGATCATGGGCACTCTTGCTCTCTTTGCAAGACAGATCGGCCGCCGGCAAGCCGCGCTGAACACACTGCTGGCAGTGGCACTGCTGATGTGCCTGGTGAATCCGCTCTACATTTGGGATGTCGGTTTTCAGCTTTCCTTCTTTGCAACGCTGGGCCTCATCCTGTATGCGGAGCCCTTTTCGCAGTTCGCGAACAGGATCATCGCAAAATACTTTCCGGCCTCCGCGGCTGAGAAATTTACGTCGCTCCTTTCGGAATTCGTCCTGCTCACCTTCGCCGCGCAGCTCACGACCATTCCGATCATGGCGTATCACTTCAAACGGATTTCGCTGGTCTCGTTTATTGCCAATCCGTTCATTCTGCCCGCGCAGCCTGCGGTGATGATCCTCGGCGGGCTCGCAGTGCTGCTGAGCCTGGTCTGGTTTCCGCTCGGGCAGCTGGCGGGCTGGGTCGCCTGGCCCTTCGTCGTGTACACGATCCGCCTGGTGGAATTGTTCGATCGCATTCCGCACGGGACGATCTTCCTTGGGGATCTCTCCATCTGGGTTGTGATCTTCGTCTATGCGGCGCTCTTTTCCCTGACCGTTGGCTGGGGCCGTTTAAAGGAGTGGTTCCAAATTATGAAACGGGATCAAATCAAAGTCCCCGCAGGACTCGGGCTGATCGGCCTGGTGCTGGCACTGTTGCTCGTCTGGCGCGCCGCGGCGACCGTTCCCGATCGACGCCTGCACGTCACATTTCTGGATGTCGGTTCTGCCGAGGCGGTCCTGATCCAAACGCCGACCGGAAAACATGTACTGATCAACGGCGGTCCCAGCGTGACGACTCTTTCCGATGAACTGGGAAGGCGGCTGCCAATGTTCAACCGCAAACTGGATTGGCTCGTGGTCGCCGGGACGGATGAAAATGACGTCGCGGCACTGCCGCGCGTCATCGAACGTTATCCGCCCGACCTGGTGCTGTGGAGCGGAAATATAGAGGCGTCGTTCTCGTCGCGTGTGCTGAACGAGTATCTGGCGGTCAGCGATATCCAGGTGGTGAACGCCGAACCCGACCAACTGCTGGAATTGGGCGCTGGTGCCACACTGCGCGCGCTGACGGTCGGTCCGCGCGGCGCGGTCCTGTTGATCGAGTGGCAGAACTTCCGCGCACTGCTGCCGGTTGGCATGAGCTTCGAAGCCCTGGATGAGCTGCGCGGTGGCGCAAGCGTGGGTCCGGTGAATGTGCTGTCGCTGGCGGATTCAGGCTACGCCGCCTCGAACCCGTCCGAATGGATCGCAAACCTGAACCCGGAGCTGGTGCTGCTCAGCGTGGATGCCGCCGATGAAAACGGCATGCCCGATCGCGAAGTGCTGGAATCGGTGGAGGGCTATGATTTGCTGCGCACAGATCGAAATGGCTGGGTCGAGATTACAACGGATGGCACGCAGATGTGGTTGAATGTGGAAAGAAAGTAAAGGCGGGCTTATGAATGTCCGGTTTTATGTGTGAACAAGCCGGGTTGCTCGCTCTGCCCCCGGAAATCGAATAATGGTAAAGCCAAAGGAGTGTTAAGATATGAGCGAATTGAACATTACCGTCTCGCAACTTCAAGGGAAAGTGCCGGTGACGATTCTGCACCTGAGCGGTCACCTGCACGGCACTACGGAACCTGAATTGCTTGACCAGGCACAAAAGGCTCGGGAAGTCGGATCGAAGTATCTCCTGCTTGACCTGTCTGGCGTGGATATTCTCACCAGTGCGGGCCTGCGCGCCATCCACAATATCTTTAATTTGTTCACGCCCCAGAGTGATGTGGAGATCATCCGGCAGCACGGCGAGGAACCCTATAAGTCGCCGTACTTCAAACTGGTCTGTCCGAACCCTGATGTCTATTACGTCTTGAATATCGCCGGCTTCCTGCAAAATCTTCTGATCTACAATGACATGGACGAGGCAATGAATTCATTTACCGGTTAGCCGGTTCAACGCAGTCACAAACGTCTCGACCATCCTCTCGATATTGATCTCCTCCTTCACGATCCGGTACGACTCTGCCCCCATCCTGCGCAGGCGCACGGGGTCCGCCAGCGCCTCCTTCATTGTAGAGACCAGCGCCTCGAAGTCGTCAGGCGGGATCTGCCAGCCATTCTCCCTTCGCACCAGGTCATCCTGCGTGCCATCTCCCTGCGCAACAATGACCGGAAGTCCATAACTCATCGCCTCCTGGATGGCGAGCCCGCCGGTTCCGGGCAGGACAAAGAGGTCTGCTTCCGCGAAATAGGGTTGCAGCTCCGCCCCATGCCTGGCTCCGAGTAATTCCGCCTCGGGATAGATTTCCCGCGCCAGAGCCTGGAGTTTTTCCCGTTCGGGTCCGTCACCGACGATGACGAGCCGCGGCTTCGGTTCCAGCTGCGCGCAGGCTCTCAATAAATGGTCCACGCGCTTGCGCGCTTGTAGCCTTCCCACAAAGAGAATCGTGAATCGGTCCACAGTCTCCGGTCTACGGTCCAGCGCAGCCGAAGGCGGAGCAGAGACCGAATTATGCGCGACGAAGATCTTCTCACATGGAAAACCGAGCGCGGCATACTCGTCCGCGCCGCGCTGGCTGTACGCGATCAATGCGTCGAACTGCTTGAGGAAGGAAGACCATATCATCGCGCTGAGCGGAGTGCCAGCGGAGACGAAGCGGGATGTGGGCGCGCCCAATCCCCAGCCGATGACAGGCTTGCCGTGCCCATGCATCCACCTGACAGCCGCGGGCGTCGAAAGGTAGCGCGGATTCGCTTCGACGATCAGCGCATCGGGATTCCAGTTCCTGAGCCAGTCGATCAATCCAGGCTGATAACAAAGGTACAGGCTGCCGCTGAAGAGGTGAATATTTTTCCCCAGGTGATACTTGGCAATTTGTAATTTGCTGGTTGTTGCGATCCCTTCCACAGGACGCGGCGATCCTGTGAAGAGACTCAGCCCGCCGTCACAGGCGGAGGCGAGCAGATCGAAAAACGGGGCGCGATAGTTGGGGAGGACGCGCTGCTGGAGGGCAAGCCTGCCGGGGAAACGGGTCATGCCGGGATATGCGGAGCCTGCCAGGCAGGCGATTTGTGCACGTGGACCACCTTCCAGGCGCCGCCGCGTTTGACGATCACACGACTTTCATTGTGGGAGGCAACCTTCACGCCCGCCGGCGAGGCAGTGCTGACGAGCAGGGTATAGCTGGCGATGGCAGTATCGCCGTAATTCTGGATGTGCAGGTTCGACAGGTCGAAGCGCGTCGGAGATTTGGCTTCGCCCTCCGCGCCGAAAACCCGGCCTTGCCCGGCATTCGAGGTCATCATGAATTCATGGAAGGGCAGCCCGTCGATGCGGTGAGGCGTGACCCACCATTCGTAAAGACTCAGGTCGTCGGCGGTGGTTTCGTGATAGGTCTGGATATCGTTATCCTGAATGGATTGAAGATGGACTTTCAGGAATGCGATGATTTCCTCGTTCGTCATAAAGACTCCTGCCTTAACTCAAGAAATCAGCCACGGATTACACGGATAGTCACGGGCCTTACAAACCAATCAGTGTAATTCGTGAAATCTGTGGCTGGAATCCGATTAACCAAGCAGCACCTTGAGATATTCCTCCACCATCTTACCAACACCCAGGGCAAGTTCAGCGCGTTCGCGCGCGGCTTTACGAAACTGGGATTGATTCTGCAAAACTTCCGCAGCCACCTCCGCCAGCATGGGGATATCCGGTTCCTGCAGCTTCCATTGATCCGCGCCATAGGGGACCAGGCGGCCTGCGTCGCTCTGCACAAGCTCGGGCAGGGAACCGGTGTAGAAACCGATCACAGGTAACCCGCATGCCAGCGCTTCGATCACGGAGTTTGGGCAGGGCGGGTTTACCTCTGCCGAGAACAGCAGATGAGAGGAACGCATCATCCACGGAATCTGCTCTCTTGTGATCGTATCCATGTAGCGAATACGAAAAGCGGTTTGGTCACGGAGCATGTTTTTAGAGCGTTCATCGATGTGCCCGCAAATCGTCAGTTCGATCTTGAATTTCTTCGAGAGCATGGCGGCAAGCCGTGCCGCGTGAGTCAATCCTGCATTCTGCGCTCCAGCCATGCTTCCTTCCACCACCAGCAGGCGATAGTGACTGGAGGGCCGTTCGTGCAGACCATTGGGCGTATAGCGAGTCAGGTCAACACCATTGAGGATCACCGAGGAGGGGGTAGTTATGGGACGGTACCAGTCCCTCCACCAGTGTTCGATGAACTGGCTCTGATAGATCACATGGTCTGCCAGGCGCGAGCGGATGAACGCGAGATTGGCATTCCCATAGATGGCGCGCATCGTATAACGCAGCCCGGCCCAACGGACGCGGTGCACCCAGTTGATCCCATCGAGGCGCTGCACGATGCGCACTCCGCGCCGCCGCGCTCTCCATAACGAGAGCAGGCGCCGGGTCCCCGCCAGAACGAGGACCGCATCCGCAGGTTCAGAAAGGTCATACGTCACATCCACACCGCGGGCGCGGAGTCCGTTTTCAAATTTGAGTCGAAAGGAGGTCACGCCGCCCGGCCCTTCGACACGCGGGACAATGCAAATATGAGGCATGGCGCAATTATACTTAACTATGCCGTTGCTCGCGCTTCATTTTCGCTCGCCGGGCGGCTCGCTCCGTTCAGCGCGAATTCTGTGGTTAAATTGAGCTGGAGGACCGCATGGCGAATCCCGATCCTGAGTTTATTGCTTTTCTAAAGTCATACCCAGCTTATCCCACCACACACATCGTCGATGAACTACGCGCCAGTGATTACACCCGTCTTGATCTTGGCGGGCACATCTATCTGGATTATACAGGCGGCGGTTTGTATGCCGAGTCGCAGCTGCGCCGTCACAGCAAGCTGCTGGCTGAGCGTGTGTTCGGCAACCCACATTCCAGCAACCCTACGTCACAGGCTGCCACCCAACTGGTGGCACACGCCCGCAACTATGTTTTGAAATTTTTCAATGCCGACCCAGATGAGTACCTCGCCATCTTTACCTCCAACGCGAGCGGCGCCTTGAAGCTTGTCGGCGAGTCCTATCCATTTCCAGGCGGCCGCTATCTTTTGACATTCGATAACCATAACTCGGTGAATGGGATCCGCGAATTCGCCCACGCCCGCCGGGCGGAGGTGACCTACATTCCCATCATGCTGCCCGATATGCGCGTGGACGAGTCGCAGCTCAGCCGCGAGCTGAAGCGGCCTGCGAAAAACGGTCACAACCTTTTTGCCTACCCCGCCCAATCCAACTTTTCCTCCGTGCAGCACCCGCTCGATTGGATCGAGCAGGCACACGAACATGGCTGGGACGTCCTGCTCGACACGGCAGCCTTTGTCCCCACCAACAAACTGGATCTGAGCCTCGTCAAGCCCGATTTTGTCGCGATTTCCTTCTATAAAATGTTCGGCTACCCAACCGGGATCGGCGCCTTGATCGCCCGCAGGGAAGCGCTGGGAAAATTACATCGTCCCTGGTTTGCGGGCGGGACGATCACCGTCGCCTCGGTGCAGGGCGACAAATATTATCTGGCAGATGACGCCTCCGCTTTCGAGGACGGAACTATCGATTACCTCAATATCCCCGCGGTCGAAATTGGGCTGAAGCACATCGAGTCTGTCGGCTACGATCTCATCCACGAACGCGTCTGCGCGCTGACCGGCTGGTTATTGGACAACCTGGCGTCCATGCGGCACACCAACGGCGCGCCGTTGGTGCGCATCTATGGTCCTGTCACGATGCAGGAACGCGGCGGCGCAGTGGCGGTCAATTTTTACGATCAGGATGGCAGAGCGCTGGATCATCGTTTCATCGAGCAGCAGGCAAACGAGGTCAACATCTCCCTGCGCACAGGCTGCTTCTGCAACCCCGGCGCGGGGGAGGTCGCCCTCGGCATTTCGCGGGTCGAACTGGATGTCTGCTTTACCCAGCCAGGCCACGAGGAGCGCCTAACCGTGGATGACTTCCGGCACTGCATCGACGGCAAGTCTTCAGGAGCCGTGCGGATTTCCGTGGGAATGGTCACGAATTTCAGCGATATTCAGAGGTTTTTAGCCTTTGCGAGGGGGCTCTTGTCCTGAATCTAATGTAATCTTTACACAAGGGGCTTGACTCCGCCGCCTGTTCTGCGTATAATTTAGGCGTTGGATATAAAAAACGAGCAGAACATCGCAAGCGCTTGAGAGAAAACTCTCGAAGCGCTTGCATTTGTTTGTCTCTCGTACTAGCCGACTATACGCTATGCAGAGACGGGCTCCGGTGTAATTCTTCCTGTTTAGGAGCGTACAAGTGGAAACCAAGGGACTGACCGCACTTCGCATCAGCTTAGCCTCCCCCAGCACCATCCTGTCGTGGTCGTATGGGGAGGTGCTAAAACCCGAAACTATCAACTATCGCCGTTTACGACCTGAGAAAGATGGTTTATTTTGTGAAGCCATTTTTGGTCCGCAGCGTGACTGGCAATGTTACTGCGGAAAGTACAAGAACCCCCGTTATAAAGGCATCGTCTGTGATAAGTGCGGCGTAGAAGTGACGCGCGCCGCGGTCCGCCGCGAGCGCATGGGACACATCGCCCTCGCTACCCCGGTCGCACACATCTGGTATACGCGCCGCATCCCCTCTTATTTGGGCATGCTGCTCGATATCTCGCGCCGCAACCTCGACCGCGTCCTTTACTTTGCACAATATATCGTTACCTACGTGGACGAGGAAGCGCGCAACAAGGCGCTCAAACGTCTCGAAGATGAGATCTCCGTTTCGGAGCGTGAGCAGGCAACCACCGTCAATTCGAAGATCGCCGAGATCAAGACCAAACGCGACCACACATTAAATGATATCAAGCAAAAGACTGCAAGCCTTGAACAGGGGTATGACGAAGTCATTGCTGAAAAACTTGATCCTTTCATCAAGGAAGGTCAAAAACTCGAAAAGCTGCTGCAAGGTCAAATGGGTGAATCAGCCAAGAAGGCTGTTGTCTTTGAATTGACCGGCGAGAAAATCCTCGATGCCGGAGACAAGGTAGCAGCCAAGCACATCACCCAGGTACAGAAGATCGTTCAAAAGAATATTGAAATTGTTGAGAATGAATTAAAAGATCAGCGCGCCAGGGAAATCGAAGAACTCAAAATGGAATCGGGCAGAGTCAAAGCAGATGCCGATCTGCAGATGGAGACACTGCGTTCCCAGCTGGAGGATCAGACAACTGTATCATCCAACAATTCATCCCGCATGCGCGATGAAATTCTGGAACTGCGCCCCTTCACGTTCCTGAGCGAAATTCGCTATCGCGAACTCAAACAGCGCTGGGGCCAGGTCTTCCGCGCCGACATGGGCGCCGAGGCGTTCTACGATATCCTCGAACGCCTGGACCTCGACAAACTGGCAGAGGAACTCTGGAAGGAAGTCCGCACGACCAAGTCCAAGCAGAAGCGCAAGAAAGCCACCACCCGCCTGAAGGTTGTGGAAGCCTTCCGCCGCTCGGGCAACCGCCCCGAGTGGATGATCCTCACGGTTCTGCCTGTGATCCCGCCCGACCTGCGTCCGATGGTGCAATTGGATGGCGGACGTTTCGCCACCTCCGACCTGAACGACCTGTACCGCCGCGTGATCAACCGCAACAACCGCCTGAAGAGACTGCTCGAACTCGGCGCGCCGGATGTCATCATCCGCAACGAGAAGCGCATGCTCCAGGAGGCAGTCGACAGCCTGATCGACAACTCGCAGCGCGGCAAAGCCCTCAGCCGCCGCGGCCGCCGCGAGCTCAAGTCGTTGAGCGACATGCTCAAAGGCAAGAAGGGCCGCTTCCGCCGCAACCTGCTCGGCAAACGAGTAGACTACAGCGGTCGTTCCGTGATCGTGGTCGGTCCGCAGTTGAAACTGTTCCAGTGCGGTCTCCCAAAGAGCATGGCGCTGGAGCTGTACCGTCCGTTCGTGATCGCACGCCTGGTGCAAAATAATTATGCCGCCAACGTGAAGGGTGCGCGGCGTTTGATCGAGCGCAACCGCCCCGAGGTCTGGGAAGCGCTGGAAGGCGTGATCGGGGAGCGACCCGTTCTGCTCAACCGTGCGCCGACGCTGCACCGCCTGGGTATCCAGGCGTTCGAACCGATCCTGATCGAAGGGTCGGCGATCCAGCTGCACCCGCTGGTCACCACCGCCTTCAACGCGGACTTCGACGGCGACCAGATGGCTGTGCACGTCCCGCTTTCCCAAAAGGCGGTCCAGGAAGCGCGCGAACTGATGCTGGCTTCCAAGAACCTGCTCAAGCCCGCCGACGGCGAACCGATCATCTCACCTTCGAAGGATATGGTGCTGGGTGTCTACTACCTGACCATGAAGCAGAAAGCCGCCCGCCGAGGCGATGGGCGTGCCTTTGCAGACATGGACGAAGTCGAAATGGCTTACTCGCTGGATCAGGTGGAAGTCCATTCTGAGATCAAACTGCGGGCAATGACCTGGTACAACGAGAAGGGCGAGCGCCTGCCTGAACCGGAGACGCGCATCATCGACACGACCGTTGGGCGCGTGCTCTTCAACCGCATCCTGCCTTCCGAAGTCCAGTTCGTCAACGAAAAGCTGGACAAAGGCAGCGTGAAGGATTTGATCGCCGACGTGTATGAAATCTCCGGTCAGGAAAAGACGACCGATGTCGCTGACGCGATCAAAACCCTGGGTTTCGAATACGCGATGAGATCCGGCACCACGCTGGCGGTGGCTGATATTTCCATCCCGCCGGAGCGCAAGGAGATCATCGAAGAATCGCTCAAAGCGGTCGAGGTGGTCCAGCGCGATTTCCGCCGCGGTCTGCTCACGGAGCAGGAACGCAACGAGCGCGAGATCGAGATCTGGCAGGGCACCACCGACCGTGTGGCGGACGCCGTCAAGAAGCACATGGACCCGGATGGCAATCTTTCCACCATGGCATCCTCCGGCGCGACCAAAGGCGGTTTCTCCACCATTTCGCAGCTGGCGGGCATGCGCGGTCTCATGGCTGATCCGTCCGGGCGCATCATCCCGATGCCGATCCGCTCGAACTTCCGTGAAGGGCTCACCGCGCAGGAATACTTCATCTCGACGCACGGCGCGCGCAAAGGTCTCGCCGATACCGCGCTGCGTACGGCAGACGCCGGTTATCTCACCCGCCGCCTCGTGGATATTGCCCAGGACATCATTATCAACGAACAAGACTGCGGCACACACGATGGCGTCTGGATCCGCAGGCGCGACGATGTTGCCGGGCAGTCGTTGAGCAGCCGTCTGTACAGCCGCCTGCTGGCTGAGAATGTGATCGACCCGAAGACCGGCGAGGTCATCGGTGAATATAACGATGTCATCAACCAGGAACTGGCTCGCCGCATCGCCGCTTCCGGCGTGGAAGAGATCAAAGTCCGTTCGCCGCTGACCTGCGAGTTACAGCATGGCATTTGTTCCAAGTGCTACGGCCTCGACCTGGGACGCGGCACGATGGTCGACCTGGGTTCCGCAGTGGGTATCGTCGCGGCGCAATCCATCGGCGAGCCGGGCACGCAGTTGACGCTGCGCACGTTCCACACCGGTGGTGTGGCAGCCGGCGGCGCAGACATCACGACCGGTCTGCCGCGCGTGGAAGAGCTTTTCGAAGCCCGCAAGCAGCCGAAAGGTGAAGCCATCGTGGCGGAGATCAGCGGGACGCTGCACGTCGACCAGTCCGAGAAATATGCCGACCTGCGCGAAGTCAGCATCGACCACAGTGAGCTGGTCAGCGATGAATACAGCCTCCCTGAAAGCTGGAAGTTCGCGGTCAAGGACCAGGCGGAGGTCAAAGCCGGGGAAGTGCTGGCAACCCTGGACGACGCCAAGATCGTCGCCCAGCACGGCGGACGCGTCCGCGTGGAGAAGAAGGAACGCAAGGTGGTCGTCTCCTACGATCAAACAGAGTCCGTCTCCTATGAGATCCCGAACACCTCCCGTTTGCTCGTCAAGAACAACGAGAAGGTGGAAGCCGGGCAGCCGCTGACGGAAGGCTCGCTCAACCCGCACCGCGTGCTGAAGATCCAGGGCCGCGAAGCCTGCCAGATGTACCTGATGACCGAAGTGCAAAAGGTCTATCGCTCGCAGGGTCAGAACATCCACGACAAGCACTTCGAAGTCATCATCCGCAAGATGATGAGCAAGGTGCAGGTGACCCGCCCGGGTGATACCAAGTTCCTGCCCGGCGACGCGGTGGACCGCCTCGAGCTGCGCAGGCTCAACGAGCAGCTGCTGGCGGACGGCAAACAGCCTGCCAAGTTCTCGGAAGTTTTGCTGGGCGTGACGAAGGCTTCCCTCAGCACCGACTCGTTCCTCTCCGCCTCCTCGTTCCAGCACACGATCAAGGTGCTGGCGGGCGCGGCGATCGGCGCCACCACCGATCCGCTCTTCGGCTTGAAGGAGAACGTGATCATCGGCAAGCTCATCCCGGCGGGTACGGGCTTTACGCACGGACGCTTTGCGAATGACAAGAGCGACGGCAGTTCCTCGCAGTGGACGGAAATTCCGGACTCGTCCGCGGCTGACTAACTCACGTTACGCAGTAAGCGGGAAAATTTAACCGCGAAGGCACGAAGATCGCGAAGACTCTTCTTCCTGCGCGAAGAAAAAGACGCTCTTTGCGTCCTTCGCGGTGAAGAAACAACAGCGCTGCGCAACATCAGTGACTAAAACAATCAAGGGCGACCGCTAAGCGGTCGCCCTTTTGATTTAAATGGTTCTTTGCCGCGGATTTCGCAAAATCCGTTTGCAGAAGAAGTTTCTATCCAGGGGGTGGTTGATCTGGGAGTTGTGAAAGATGCAGTGAAACGCGCTGTAATAAACGCGTCAAATATTCTCTGAATTAGTAGTGTTATCAAAAGGAATTTGATACTGATGGTTTGGCTTTGGCGCAGCGGTTTGGGTATTCCTACTTCCGTTCCAAATCTCATCAAGATTTTCAGTATAAGTGTATTCTTTATAAATGTTTTCTACATTATCGCTTTTTCTTACAGCCTTTAATCTTTCATGTATCTCTTTAATATTTTTCGGATCAATCTCAGTACCTATCGAATGTCTACCTAATTGAGATGCCACAACAAGAGTTGTTCCTGTGCCCGCAAACGGATCAAACACTAGGTCATTTGCTTTTGAAGAAGACAATATGATTCTTGTCAATAATCTTATAGGTGATTGCTGTTTATGAAAGCGTTCGCCATCACCATTTCTTAATGGCTCATCGCCAGCGAAATAACCCGATGTTAGTTCTCTTATATCATCCCAAACATCTGTAATGTATACTCCATTTGGACGACGAATTTTCTCGGTCGCTAACAATGGGGGATCGATTCTAAGTTTATTAAAAACCCTGGGTGATTTTCCCTTTGTTGCAAAAGCAATGACTTGGTAATGTTTTCCATACCTGGAATTCTGTGGTACAGCAGATGTTTTTTTCTTCCAAATAATGAGATTTTGAAATGTCCACCCTGTGTTGTATAACACATCCAATACTTCATGGGTGTTTTTCTCCCTCTGCATAAAATAAATAGATGCGCCAGGAGAGGATTTATCAAAAATCATTCTGCATATCTTACTCATCCATGCCCAATATTGTTCAGGCGGCATGTTATCATTAAAAAAGTCATATTCTTTATCTTGATTGAATGGTGGGTCTAAAAACGATAAATCAAACTCTTGCCCTGTATATTCAGAAAGAAATTTTTCGCAATCTGAAGGAATAATCTCAGTAGTCATATTTGTCACCTAAGCAAAGTTTCAATATTTATTTTGTAATACTCATTGACTTTTTCAATATAGTTATTTTCAATCAAACTATCCAATAACTGCGTCAAATTCAAATCGCTTGCAATTGAACTAATCTTTTCTTGAAGTTGCAAAATGTCGTGCTGTCGCTCGGAGAGATAAAACAATATGAGCGCTTGAAGAAACTCATTCTTTCCAATAGTTCTCTTGTTATACTTCTGCATAATCAACGATGTTAATTTGGCAATCTTGTGAATCCCTATCTTATAATCAATTTGACCCTTCAAGATGAATCTCGAAAAAAGAGCCTTTACTTCTTGATTTGTTCTCAAACCATAAAAATAGCTGAACAAGTTAGTAACTTGGTTTAGCAGTTTTTCCGAAAGGTTTATTGAAATGTCGTAACAGCCCTCAAGAACCTGCTCAAACTGTCTTTTTGCTTCTAAAACTACTTCCTGATTATCACTTACATAAATTGTTTCTGTATTACTGCGCCAAAAGCGTCGAGTCTTGGGGAATCCTAAATTTATTTTATTTAGATTTACCGAACTTACAACTAATGCTTTATCGGTTATCAAAAGTTTAGCGTGCAGATTTTGCACAGTAGAAAAAACACTGACTCCAGCCGCCAATAAGTCTCTAAGCATCTCTTGCATACGATCTGAAAAATCCATGCTTGTAGAACCAGTCAGCACTTTCACATGAACGCCCCTTAGAGATGTTTTGACCAAAAACTTTGAAAAGTCCTCATCAGTAAAGCTCTCGGTAGAAATGAAGATATAGGACTCTGCTTTGTCAATAAGCTGCATCAAAATATTTCTAGCCCGCCCATCAAAAGGCGTTATATAAAGACCATTATTTATTTCAACACTTTCTGGAGATATGACCGCAGGATAATGTTGAATCCAATGACTTACATGCGTCTCTGTCTCAATAACTCTCGGTAATTCAAATAATTTTTCGGCGTTAGGTATACCTGAATCTAAAATAAGCTCTCGTATTTTTCCGTCGTTTCCTGAATAGTCTTTGACAAACAAATCCACCAATTCGTCAAACTTATCTGAAAACTCTTTTATAGATGGCGCGTCATCTTTCATCAATAGAGCATCTAATTCCTGTTGTCTCGTAAAATTAGCAGAAAGAATCATTGCAGTTTTGTCAGTGACTATAAACTTTCCGTGATATGAGTACCACCGACCAATAGCCGTTGTAGTTCGCTCTGGATCACCAATATTCCATTTACAGAAATGAACCGTTACACCGTCCTCTCTCAGATTTTCAAATAATCCTGTAACTTCATCATGAACACTAGCATTAATGCTGTCATAAGGGAGAGTAAACAACTCAACTCTAACGCCTCGACCTGATTTTGCTTTCAACAACTCAAATAATCGAGGGTCATGCATTTGAAATACAGCGATTTTTATAAAGGCTTGTGCTTTTTCTAGTTCAGCAATAACTTTGTCAATAACAGTGGTAGAGAATTCAAAGTAATTCATCGTAATCCTTGTTCAGCGATGAGCGCCTTGCTTTACTGCTGATGAATTATAACTCTTTCGAACATCTGTTTTACATATTGAGTGTACTTGTTTAGCGTGCGAAAGCACGAGAGTGAGAAGGGTCAAACGTCTGGAAAAGACAGGCGGAATGACTCTTGTCAGGGAGAGC
>JAFGCG010000195.1 GCA_016932715.1 Anaerolineales bacterium | reverse complement strand
TTCCGCTTTGACCTGGTTGATGTGCTCATTTGGACAGGATTCAGCCACGGATTCCACAGATTTTCGCAGATTTTTCCTTGTTTTCTTGAGCCTTTGTGTCCCTTTGTGTCCTTCGTGGTGAATTCTTAAACACTCTCTAAGAGCTTCTGTATGTGCCGCGATAGGATTCAGGCAGCAGGCTTGCCAGCGTCTCCATGATCTGCCGCGTGCCTTCCCGGATCATTTCCTGCCGATCCGGCTGTTCCCGGAGAAAGAACGGTTTCCCCACTGACAGCGTGACCGGGGCGCGCCTCAGCCTTTTCAAGTGGCTGTAGATGTTGCTGTTCTCCGTTCCTGTCAGCGCGACCGGGACGATCGAGGCGCCGGACTTCAGGGCGAGAAATGCCGCGCCATCGCTGCCCTCCTCCAGCCCGCCAATGACAGATTGCCGGCCCTCCGGTGCGAGCGCCACCAGGCGGCCCTGCGCCAGCCCCTCCAGCGCGGCGCGGATCGCTTTGCGGTCTGGCTGGCCGCGATGGACCCAGATGACGCCATAGAGGCGGAATAGCGGTCCGACGAACCAGTGGTCGTACAACTCGATTTTCCCTATTCCTTCAATGGGTGAAAGGGATGGCGCGATTGCCAGGAGCGGAACCACATCCGCATCGCCGAGATGATTGATGACGATCAGGGCCGGCCCATATTTTGGTAAGTTTTCCAGCCCGGTGACCTGGATACGCATGGTCGCGAAAGTCAGCAAGCGTGCAAGCCCGCGCAGGAACGCGCGCACGCAGCGCCGACCAGGTGTCAGAGGCGGCAAAGCGACCAGTTCCGGCCGCCACACTTCCGTGATGGGTTTAGGAGGAGGGGAAGATGGCTGATTCAGCATACACACCGCGATATTCCTCTGGCAGCAAGCCTGCCAAATGAGACATGACCAGGTCTGCGTTTCTCTGCCGCGCGGCATGTTTGTCTGAACCCGGCGTGATCGGAGGCAGTGTGATGGGTTTGCCGATCCGCATTTCGAGCGGAGGCTTTTGCCCGCGTCTGGCGCGCTGCCAGAAATCTTCGGTCGTCCCAACCAGGGCAGCCGGCAGGACCGGTACACCGGTCTTTTCCACGATGTAGGCGACTCCCGGTTTGGCACGCTGCATGGCAGGTACATGAGAACGTCCGCCCTCGGGCGCGATCAACATGGGACGACCCGATTTGATCATCCAGACCACTTTGGTAAGCAAGTGCCGGTCATAATCGCCGCGATGGACGGGAATCACCCCGTAGAGCTTCAGCACCTGTCCCTGACCCGGTTTCTCGAACACATCCGAGGCGCCTATCATCTCCAGTTCCTCGGGCCAGAACGATCCCGCGAACGGAGGATCGAAGATCGAGACGTGATTGATGGCAACCACATAGGGTTTGCCGTAAGGGATATTTTCTTTCCCACTGATTTTTACGCGCCCCAGCACATGAAAGATGCCGCGGAAAAGAGCTTTGGCGATGGGCCGAGTGATCTTGAAACGAAGAGGAACGTGATAGGGATGCGTTTCTTTCATTTGACCAAAGCCAGGACCTGTTCGAAAACTTCGTCGGCAGTGAGTTGATCGGAGTCGACCACAATCGCGTCCTGTGCGGCTTTTAACGGAGCCACGTCGCGGGTCGAATCGATGCGGTCGCGCTCGCGCACCTTCCTGAGAATTTCATCGTAATCCGCTTCGCCGCCGCGTACGAGGATCTCTTCATACCGCCGCCTGGCACGTTCCTCGGGGGTGGCATCCAGGTAGATCTTCAAATCTGCGTCCGGCAAAACAACCGTACCAATATCGCGTCCGACCATCACAACGTCCCCGCGCAGCCCGATGCGCCTCTGCTGTTCGGTGAGCGCGCTCCGCACCCCGCGATATGCGGAAACAGGAGAGACATTCGCGTCCACGTTGCGGCTGCGTGTCTCCCAGGTAATATCCTGACCATTTACAAGGACATCACACGTGCGCCCATCGGACCTGGAGGCGGGCGCGACATCAATTTGCGCTTCTTCCGCCAGGGCAGTGAGCGCGGCTTCGTCGCGGATATCCAGGCCGCGCTCCAGGGCAAGCCAGGTGACGGCGCGATACATCACGCCTGTATCGAAGAAGAGATAGCCGAGCGCATTGGCAAGTCTCAATCCAATGGTCGATTTGCCCGAGGCAGCGGGCCCGTCAATTGCGATGATGGAGGGGTGTTGTGAAGGCATATTCATCTTTGATGGGGGTGGGCATTCGCGCTGAGTGCTTCGCAATCGAAGCGTCCTGCCCCTACGGTTGTTGTGAAGTGTCGCGCGCGTCGGGGAACAGGTCGTCACGCACCCAGAGGACAACGGCTTCATTCTCCCTGGGCAGTTGGCGGAATACCAGCCAGCGGATCCAGTCCGGAGCCTGGACTCCCTGCCACTGCGGGCTCTGTCTCCAGACGAAATCCTGGCCGCGGTAGGCAGCCGGTAAACTCAGATCGTTCATGAGCGGCGTAATGACAATTGGCGGTGCTACCTGTGGGCTCAGCTCGGAAACCACCTGCACTTCGTGGTATCGCAGAAGCCACTCCAGGGCGGGAGAATCGATTCCCATCACGGTAACCGGTTGAGCCTGCGCGTGACCGAGGCTCAAATCAGAGATCTCATCCACAGTGGAGAGGAGCAGTTGTGCCTCCGCGGGAGGCTGATCCGGTTTCCACAATTCGAAGCCATTTCGTGAACGTAGTCCGCTGGCGCCCCAGGCTGCCCCGAGAGCATATGCCCCCAGGAAAATCACAAACGCCCAGGTCGTGCCAAGCCAGGCGGTCCGCGCAGACCAGCCGAAGGCTACGAACGAAATGCAGAGGATGAGGATCAGAAACGCACCCAGCAAAATGACATAAGGCGCGGCTGCCATCTGGATGGTCCTGCCAAACAAGGGCAGCTGCGTGGGGGCAAGCTGACCGCGTGGATCGACGGCGATCTTGGAAAGATCGAACGAAATGTAGATGAGCAGGATCATCAACGCCAGAACGACCACGCTTACTTCCACGCGTTCATCGGCGAAAATGTTGAGTGCACGCCGAAGTTCCAGTGCAGCCAGGGTAAGCAATGGAATAATCGCCCAGATCAGTTCACTGCTCTGGCGATAAAAAATTGCCAGCAGCAGCGCGACGCCCAGCCACAGACTTAAGCGAACGATGCGCCGACTCTTTGTGCGATAGCCGCGGACCAGTGAAAGGATGGCAAGGAAAATCCCCAGCGGTTCATACCCAACGAATGCCGCTGCGATGCGCCCCGGGGTCATGGGAGCTGAAGATATCCAGCCCTGCAGGGAAACAGGCAGCGCCGAAAGCCACGCGCCCAGTCCATTGGGAGAGAGAAAGAAAAGGGTGCCGCCAAAAAGGAGGGTGGCGATCAGGGCAAGGAGCGCCGGTTTGTAGCTCGGTGGTTCGGTAGTTTGGTAGTTTGGTGGTTGGGGAGTTGGGGAATCGGGGGGTTGGGAATCGGGAGGTTGGGAGTTGGCAGATTGGGAATCGGGAGGCGGGGTTCCCTCTGCGATTTTCGAGCGATCGCTGGCTGCCGGTGTTGATTCCATGCCTTGCAGAAAGAGCCGGGTCAATCCAAGAACGAGCAATCCCATCCAGACGGAAGGTCCGGAGAGAAGCGCGAGACCGGCAAAGATGCCCGCAGAGACAGCACGCCGATTCCGCCACATCCCCCAGGCGAAGAGCAGAAATGTGACTGCCAGGATGGTCCCGCCTGCCTGGCGGGAAAGCGCCACGAGTCCGGGGTCGATGGCAAAGAGGAACGCCAGGACCAGCGCCGACAGGGGTTTGATCTTTTCACGGAAAAAGTAGGGAGCAAAAACGAGGGCGCTTCCCACCAGCGCCGGGACGAAGCGCGCCATGAAGTTCGTGCTGTTTATGACGGCAAAGAAAATGCTGGTAAGAAGAATATAGCCGGGCTGCGCCGCGAGCAAAGGAGACTCGCCCTGTGCAATCTGCAGAGCCTGTAAAGCCAGCGTCGCTTCCGAATCCGTTAACGGCGACGCGCCCAGTTGAATGAGGCGAAAGCCCAGAGCGATCAGGAAAGCCACCCAATACAGCCAGCCTTCGTTTTTGAGGGAGGAGGAATTCATAAAGGTATTTTACCCGTGTTTGATAGGTACAAAGACACTGAAGATCGAAATCTGGTCCGCTAATCGTCGCTAATCATCGCGAATGAATTGACAATTAGTGAACGCCGCGCCCAGCCGCGGCAGTAGCGTGGATTAGCAGATTCTTACGGCACTTTATAAACAATCACACTGCCCTGTTGAAAGACAGGTTTCAGGAAGCGATTGAATTTTTCTTCGTTCACACGGTAGCTGCTGCGCTCGAGATTACCAATATAGATATAACGAATATGATAACGATCGATGATTTCCTGGGTTGTGATCCAATCGTTGGTTGTATACAACGTTTCGATGTCCACCTGGCGCGAGCCCTGCAGCGCCTGGTCGCGCCATTGGCCTTCATGGTTTTCCCAGCCCAGCACGGTCGGCAAGCCGGTATAAATGGAGATGCGCCCGTAACTGGAATAGGCGCCGCCGACAGCTTCCGCTACGACTCCGTCCGGCGCGGACTGAAGCCACCGGATCGCCGCCGCCTCGTCCGGGTTGTCACGCTGCACACGCTCGAAATCGTCCAGGGTGTAGCCAAACGGCGGGTTGAAATTGCTGGTCCTGTTGAAGATGCTCAACGCGGGGTAGGTCAATCCAACAATCAACACCAGGGCAAAGACGATGCTGAAACCGACATTCGCCGCGCCGCGTAGGCTTCGAAATAGAACGATGATCCCATACGCGGCGGAGAGACTCAGCACGATCCATGCCTGGTAATAGAATTTGAAAACAGTATTAATCCGCCACCCAAAGTTGTCGCGCAGGTACAAAAAGTCCGGACCAAGGATGAGCAGCATGCCCAAAGCGATCATCAACAAAACGAACGCCGTCGAGTTGTTTTCAGAACGGAATAAAAATGCGAGGGCGGGAATCAATAAAGCCAGCAATGTGAGCAAGCCGCCGATATAACTTAATCTGCGCGCCATGCTGTCCGCGAGGAAGGCCGCGCCATCGCGTCCCTGGGATTGCAGAATGGACAAGACAAGATCAGGCTTGAGCTTCCAGGCGAGGAAACCGATCGTGAACATTGCCAGGAGCAATACGACCAAAAGGCCGAGCGAGGCAAACAGGCTCGCGCGCCAGTCTGCGGGCGTCCTCCCACGCCACAGATAAATCAAATATGCAAAGAGCGGGACGAACAACGTCCCCCACATCACCCAGATATGCGCACCGCGCGTCACGAACATGAAGTTTGGGATGATCCCGCCAGCCTGCGAATCAAAACCAACGTAAAACGGCAGATACATCACAAACGCCGCGACCACAGCCGGGACACCCAGCAACAGGATGTCTGCGAGTCTTTCCCAGCCCCAGCCTGATTCGTGGACCCGAACCAGCGCGTAGCTGAAAACGATCAGCGCCCCGGCGATGAGGATGTCCCAGGTGTTGAGGAAAGCCAGTCCGCCTAACACGAGCGCGATGGTGAAAAAGCCGGCTTTATTGATGTGCAGTTCACCGAAGTACAGATCGATTTTTCCGCGCCAGCCGCCGAAAAAAAGATTCAATGCCACCGCAATCGCCAGCAGGTTGAACGGCATTGCCAGCACGTGCGGATGAAGGTCGCTCAACAGGTAGGAGAAGAACGGGAACTCATCGATCACCTCGCGCCATGAACCGTTCAGCTCATAATCCTGCACCACGCGCGAAGCGCGCCACCACCACAGGTAACGATCAGGAATCCATTGGAAAGGTTGTGCGGGAACCTCTCTCAGGTCAGGAATGTCGAGCCAGCTCCAAAAACGGGAGGTCGCGGGACCATCTGCACTGAAATGCCAGAAAAGCCCCCTGCTGCGCAGCACTTCAAGAAAGCCTTCGACATTGGAAACGATCAGGAGGAATAGCGGAGCGAGGAGAGAGCTGACAATTGACGATTGACGATTGACGATTTCCGATTGGCGATCAGCGATTAGCGATTGGCGATTTGTCAGCAAATTATACAAAATCCCATACGCGCCGACGGCACTCAAGCCAAAGATCAGGGCGATCATCAGGTTGAACGCCAGGGTCGCCGGGACGCCTGTGAACAGCGCCAGCATGGATGCCATCACATAGCCGAAATAATAATAAGAGATGGCATACCCGGAGAGCCACAGGTCGCGCGGGGGAAAGGTCGGCGAGTTCATGATCCCGTTGATGAACATCAACTCCATCGGCTTTTCGGTGCCGACAATCTCCGGGTTCGCGGCCCGAACAAATGCCATCAGTCCAAAGGCTGTCAGGAAAAGGATTTCGGTCACAAGGATCAGGCGCTGATGCTCATCGAGCCATCTGATCAGTTCCGATTTCCATTTTACGAACGTCCAGGCGCTGAGTCCTCCCAGGATGACAAGTCCGAGCAATAACCCGCCGAGATCGTTTTGTGCGATCCGAAACGAGGCAAACAGCCAGAAGACATATCCCCAGATCAGCAAGCCGAACGCACGTGCAAAGGCATAACCGCGGTCCGCCAGCGCCGGGAACAGGGAATACGCCAGCGGGAAGGTCAGCCAGCCGAGAACCGTGATCAGGATATACCAGGAGAGGAAAGCGATCATGTAGAGTTAATCAGGGACGGGAACGCTGTGCTTCCCATCGGAATCCGTTTCAAGATCAAGGACTTTTACAATCGCGTCCAAATTGATCGGACCGTAAATGTGAGGGAATAGTTCCCCTTCCGGAACACCCGGGGGAGGCGTCCCTTCCGCAGGCGGTTCCCACTTTAATTCCGAGGTAAGCCGTTCGGGATCGATCATCAGCACGAACAGGCCGCGCTGTCCCGCATAATATTTTTCCGCAACCGGCAAAACTTGCGCGCCCGTCGAGCAATGGATGAAACCTTCCGCCTCCAGGCTTTCTGCTCGATAGTCACCGCGCTGCTGAGCTTCACGCCACGCCTGGCGAGAGGTAATGTGATAGATCATAGTTGCTCCTTGTGATTTTTCCATCCAGTTGCTGCGAGACAATAAAGTTAGTGTATTACCTTGTAAATAACAGTATTTCCATCACGGTAAACTGCCTGCCAGTATTGCCCATCAAATTGTTCGAACTTGGCAATCCCTTCCGGCGTGTAGGCGGCCTGCTCGAGCATGCCAACGACAATATAGCTCACATCGTATGTCTCAAGGAATTGGCGGGCATATTCCACATCGGCCGCGTTATAGAAATTGCCAACCTCGATCACACGACCCTCCACCCAGGTGGAGGTGAAAACACGCTGCTGGCGCTGGTGCCAGTTCCAGCCGACCACCCCGGGCAATCCCGTGTAAATGGTAAAACGCGTACACCAGCGATACTCGCTGCAATTCGCCTCGACGATGACCGGCGAACCCTGCACATGATCCTGCATCCAGCGGATGGCGCGATAGTCCTCGCTCAAATCCAGGCGCTGTCCGAAGTCGTCGTAATAAGAATATGCCATGAAGGTCAGCGAGTCGAGCGTGCGAGGCGCTTCCTTGATCCAGCGGTCGCGTATCTTGCCCGCCGTACCGGTCAGCGTGAAGAGTGCCGCGCCGGAAATCAACAGGATCATCGCAAATTGCCAGAAGAAGCGCCAGCCCGGCAGCCACTTGAAGAATGCCGGCAGTGTCCATGCGAACGCCGCGCCGGCGCTGACCGCCAGGAAGATCCAGGCCTGCATATAGAATTTGAAGATCGTGTTCTGGCGGCCGATGTCGCCGCGCACCACCACGATGTCCACGACAATGGTGATCAGCAGGGCAGTACCGATCAGGAACAGGACGAATCGTTTTGCATCCGGCAGGTTTGGACGCAGCAACAGCACAGCCGCCCAGGCTGCGATCGGCAGGGCGATCCAGCCAATACTCGTACCGATGTATTGCAGCACGAGTAATGCCAGCACCAAGACCACCAGCGCGGCTTCGATCAACAATTTATACGGCTTTAGTCTTTGCAGCGCCGAGACGGGTGTGGACGCCATCCATTCACGCGTCTCCCAGACCATCCACGAAACGACAATGAACAGGAACACGAGCCAATGCGTCAGATAAGACCAGATCGGCGTGAACGGTCCCTTCCATGGATCGAGGGCGCTGTACGCCTGCCCATACCATACCCGATAGGGTTCATACAGGTAACGCGCGAGAAGGAACAGGGCGATCACCGCGCCGGCAGAGAGGGCGATTCGCTTGACGATGGAGGATGTTTCGGCATAACAAAAGACCGCGTACCCGACGGCAATCATGCCGAGCAGCAGATAGGTATAGGTATCGGACAGGTTGGTGGGATAGAACGAGCCAATAATGAGAGCGCCGACGACGAGTCCGGACGCAGCCGCCAGCCGGTTCCGCCATTGGAGGCGGCCAGCCACGACAGCCAGTCCCCAGCTCAATGCGAGCAGCGCCAGCGGGATGGCGATCATGTGCGCGTGCAGGTCACTGTACAGGAAGGTGAACAGCGGGAATTCAGTGATCTCGTTGCCGCCTCCGCCCGGAGGGACGACGCGGCTTGGGTTCCAGTACCATTCCCCGGGTCCCATGGGAAGCGCGCCGCCTTTGAGGGTCAGCATGAAGCCGTGAATTGCCCAGGCCCAGCGCTGGAAGACCGGGATCGTCCTGTCCCAGCTAAAGGTGCCTTCCGCGCCCAGCTCCTGCAGCTTTTGATAGACAAGCTGGATCGTACCGAGGTTGCCGAGCAAAATGGTGAGCAGGGAAGCCGCGAGACCGGCTATGAAGGATGAAGGTCGAAGGATGAAGGCTGAATTGCCTTCCGATGATTCATCCTTCATCCTTCCTGATTCATCCTTGGCAAGCAAGTTCCAGCCGAACGAAAATGCACAGACGCCCACGATGGCAAACAGCGTCGGCAGGATAAAGTTGTAGGCAATCGAGGGGACGATGCCAAGCAGTTTCACCGGCGTGCCAACCAGCACGAAGCCATAATAGTAGTAGTTGATGTACCCGCCTGCAAACCAGGGATCGTAGGGCGGGAAGAACGTACTTTTGATGACGGCATTGAAATAGGAGAAATCCATCGGGCGCTCGCCGCCTTTGAAGGGATGCCAAAGGTCGGGATTGCCGAGGCGAATGAGCAGGTCGATGAGAAAGAATGCCAGGAAGAGACCTTCGATGATCAGGAAATACCTGCGCCGGCTTTGCCATTCTTCACGCAATTCCAGGCGTTGATAGTACGCCAGCAGCCCGCCCATCACGAGAAGGAGGCTGAAGACAATTGCGATGGTGAGGCGCGTGTACGGAATGCCAGCCGAACCCGCCATCCACGCCAGGTACCCGAAGACGACCAGGCCCAGGGCGCGGCTGAGAGGGTAGCCCTTGTCTGCCAGGCCGGGCATCGCCAGCCGTGCCAGCGGATAGATCGCCAACCCAAGAATGAAGATGAAGAGATACCAGATGATCAGTCCAACAGCAGGATAGCGATTCTGGACCCAGGTGTAGTCGAATAATTCAGACCAGGTCCCGCCGAGGCGCTGCTGCGCGAGTTTATCGGCCGGCAGAAGTAAATTGGAAAACTCATCGAACTGGCGCGGTGTGAGGCGGATGACCTTTGTCAACTGCACACTTTCGAGGACCGACTGCACCCTGGCGATGTCGAAGTTCTCGTTCTTCCTGAAGATCATCACCTTCGGGTGATCGTAAAAAGTGAACGCCTCTTCTGCAGCCTGATCGTTGATGACGATCGGTCCAAGCGTGGGATAGGTTGTGAACACAGCCACGAGATCGTATCCCAGCCGGCCCTGGAACGTCCCCGGCTCCGCAATGCGGTAACACCAGATGATGTCTTTATCTGCGGGGCAGCCGATCAATTCACGATAATAGAGAGTTGTAAGAGGATAGCGTTCGGGCAGACGCGTGATCTGTCCGTATTGATGGTTGGTGGGGATCAGGATGTAATCTGTTTCATTGAGCGTCGTGATGAAGCGATTCAACTTGTCGATGTTGTCATCCCAGTAGACCTGCAAATTCAAGTCGCCGCGGTAGATCCCGCCGAAAGCGTCGTAGCCATCGACGCGTAAAGGCAGCGGGTAATCATAGTCGGTCTCGTTGGCGACCGTGGCAGCCTTGATCTCCAGGACGCCGTTATCAATCTCAAAGCGCAGGTAATATTGTGAGCCTTTGGCAATTGCAACAGGCTCGTCAAATGTCAGGGTAAAGGAATCGCCGCGCGGATCACCCTTTGCATCGAAGCTCGACGTCAGCGCGGCGGTCGCGAGGACCTGCTCGGGGGTTGGATTCGGCACATCGGACAGAGTCAGGCGCAGGGTCGACGAGGGAACGAGTCGATTGAGCGCGTGTCCCAGCGCGACGCCACCCAGAGTGCCATCGCGTTGCGCGATAAAGGCGGTATCGTAGGGCTGGCCCGCCTGGACAAATCTATCCGCCGGGAAAGACAGAGGCTGATTGTAGGTCGAGTCCCCCGTCTGGATCTGTACGTTGATCGGACCCGGGACGTTTTGAAAGATCCAATGCGAGGCAGCGACGCGCGGCTCGTCGCGCAGATAGATCGTGTGAAAGGCAAATGCCCAGACCGCCGTGAGCGCGAGCACAATGAGACCGATTGCGCCGATTGCAAACTTCCTGACACGCGACACTGACGCACCTGACACCTCAAAGACAAACCAGGCTGCCATCAGCACGAGCAGGGGATAGATCGGCAGTTGATAGCGCATGGTGGGGTTGAACTGCAGCGATTGCCAGATGAAATAAACCGCCGTCCAGCCCCAGAGCAGCGCGTGACGCCACTCGCCTTTGAGGATGCGCCAGCCCATGTAGAGGAAGCCGGCCCAGGCAAGGACCCCCAGCGGGAGACCCAAACCCCAGAGGGTCAGGTTGGTAAACGAGTAGAGATGGGAGCGCCGCGCCCACTGCAGGTTCCAGGGGAGGTCGGCATCCCCCTTCGCCTGGACACGCTGCTCCTTGATGTTCTCCACCCACTGCGGATTCAGTCCGATCCCATCGAAGGCATACGGCTGGAAAATGCGGAAGGAAATGAGCGTCGCGAGTCCGCCTGCAATGAGGCAAAGGACCACCAATGACCAGTAGTCAGTAGGCAGTTTCCAGTGGTCAGTGGTCAGTTTCGAGGGTCCAGGAGTCAGGGAAGGATTGCCTTCCTTCCTTTCGATAAAATAGCGCACGATGAACGCGCCGGGCAGCACAATCGCCAATGGCGCAATGTTGATCTTGGATGCCATCGCCATGCCCAGCGCAAATCCAAAGCCGATACTGAGAAGGAAAAGCGGGTTGCGGAGAATAGGTAATAAGTAAGAAGTAAGAAGTGAGGAATCTCGGGAAGTGGGCACCACAGGTTGAATGTTTTCAGGTTGAGTGCTTGCAGGTTGAAGATCAGCTTCCAGGGTCGGCTTGGATAACTCTTCGACCTCTAGCTGTTCTCTATGCCCCAGTATTGCCACCGCGAACCAGAGCGCCAGGAATGCAAAGGCATTGGCGAACAAATCCACGGTAAAGAAATGGGATTGCTGGATCTGCATCACGGTCAGCGCCGAGAAGAGCGACGCCAGGAGTGCCACGCGGCGGCCGTACAGGCGCGCGGCGATGAGGTACAGGCACAAAATCGTGAACAAGTCTGCGAAGGCAGAGAACTGCCTGCCAAAGATTCGCAGATTCGTTTGTTGCGTTGCATCCGCGGCGAGGCGGACGATCGTCATCGGCAGGTTGCCATAGACATAAAATGCAAAGCCACGGTTATATGGATTGAGCGTTGATTCGGAAGAGCGGAAGTAATCCCCGATGCCGATCCATTGTCGTTGCTCCGGAGGACAAGCCTCCACAGGGAGATCCGCGTTCGCACATTTCTGAGCGCGCAGGCTTTCGAGCACACCGCTAAAATGATTTTCATCCGGATGCTGCCCGCCCCCGGAGCCCCAGTTTACGCCCGTCAAACGTAAATAGCCTGCCAGCAAAAACACCAGCAGGAAGAGAACATCGTAAAGCCAGGGGTATCTTTCGCGATAATTCATGTTTTGAATGTGACTCTTTTGAACCGCGCAGAGCGCCAGGATCGCAAAGAGAAAAGAAGAAAGAGGAAAGAATCTTTGCGCTCTTAGCGTGCTTAGCGGTTAATCATCTGGCACGGTAAAAATCCAGAAATCATGACCGGGTATCTCTGAGTCGAACATGCGCAGCTGCCCCTGTGGATACAACGACTCAAGGACGTCCAATGTTTCCTGATCGTTCGCGTCGGGGCGTTCCAAATCCGCTTTCACGATGAAGAGCTTCGGTCCGGTGAATTCTACCGTGCTCTGCAAATTTTCGCGCCACATTGCCATATCCCGGTTGGGAATCCCGGCCCAGACGGCCGGCAGACGCGTATCCACCCAGTGCGAGAACGGCACGATCCAGGCTGTATCGGTCCGGCCATAGGTTTGTTCGAACTCCCTGATCGTCCTGCCCATATCCGATGTATTCCATGATCCATCACGGAAGGAGCCATAATATTGATTGAAGACCAGGTCATAATTTTGAGAGGCGGAGACAAGCAATAGAATGCCTGCCACTCCCCACATCAGGACGCTGCGGGTCACTCCCCGCCCGAAGCTGGTGAGGAGACCCTCGAGCGCCATCGCCCCGATGACGAATACCGGGATATAAGCAGCCCCGGCGCGATTGAGGGCGGGGTTCTCGCCGGGGAATGCCAGGGAAAGGATGGAGGGCATCAGCAGCAAGGGGATGGATACCAGCAGGAACAGGTCGAGCCAGTGGCGCTGACGGAGGTAGCGAACGACGATCAGCACAACTCCGATCAGGAACAGCGCCGCGCTGACCACATCCAATGCCGGGCGATGGACCACGGAATGGACCCAGATCTCCCCATCGTCATAATTGAACATCCTGAGCGCATTCCAAAAGTTGGACAGGAAGACTTGAGCAGCCGGACCGGGCAGGGGTTGTTCGACCCCCTCGAGGCGCGTAAAAGCTCTGAACCCAAAGCTATCCGGATTTTCAATCCAATAGCGCAGGAGCGGCAGGAAGACGAATACGGAAACAAGCGTCAGGATCGCCAGCCAGACCGGCAGTTCTTTGCGCGCGCCCTTCGATTGGGCATGAAGCCAATACAACCCAAAGGCAGCCACGACGACGAACGGCACAATGCGCATGGGACTGTATCCATGCAGACCGAGTCCCAGGAAGATGCCCGAGAGGATGAAATCGTTGCGGTTGCGCGTCCGCAAGCCGCGGATCAGATAAAGAAGTGTCGGTGCCACAAAGAGCGGATAAAGCGGGAAGCGCAGTCCCACCCGGCTGATGACGTTGGGCCAATATCCGATCCCGACGAGCAGGAAGGCAATGAATCCGACGCGCGGTCCCCCGACCTCTTTTCCGAGCAGATAAATAAACGGCAGAGTCAGAAAACCAAGGATGGCGGTACCCAACTTAAGACTGAAAAATGAAAGGCCCGTGCCAAAGAGCCGCGCGATGAGCAGCGTCCAGTACATCTGGAAGGCTTCGCGGCCCGTATTGCGGGTGAAGAAGATGTGGGTCTGCCCCTGGGACACATCGTAAACATCGAGGAGCTTTTCAGCATGATCGCTGAAAGGCTCAGGTGGTACGCTGCCTGTCTGGTAAAAACGGAAGAAAAAGATCAGCAGGGTCGCGGCAATGAGCAGGATCGTCCAACGTGAGATGCTGCGAAAGAATGACGGCAGATTGCCTGTGGATCGCAGGTGATTCCTGCTCAGCCAAAACGCCCATACCAAAAACACGATGGAAAGAATCCAAACGATAACGTTAAGCCCTGTAAACAGGTTATCTTTGAGTATAAAGAATGCCCATGTCCCCCAAACCATGCCAAGGAGCAGCGGAACACCGCGATACGTAAGCGAATCGGTTCCTTCGGACGTCGGCGCGAGGGCGGGCAGAGTCCATTCGCGGCGGTACATTGCCCAAGCCAATAATGAAAACGCGGCAAGGTAAAGCACCAGGCCGGGTCCCGCGCCGGGCTGCGGAGGCTCGAAGGTACTTTGTGCAATCAACGCCAGGCCCAGTGCAAGCAGGGAGCGCCAGGGGAAATGGCGAATGGCGGATGGCTGACCGCTCATTGCTTCGCTTGCTGGAACAGATTGGGACTCCTCGGGGAGGTGAACACGTTCGCCGCCTCCCGGGCGAAACAGGGATTTGACGTAATCAAGTACGCTGGGTTCCCCCAACGGATACTGGTTTGGGTTGGGATTCTCGTCGCTCATCTATCTTCTTTCCTGTTTCGTTATTACTGCTTTCTTGCGATCACGATTATGCTTTCACCCCAGCGCCTGGGAAGAAAGATAAAGCCTGTGATTGCCTGAAAACCGCCCAGGGAGCCGAAAAATAATTTTTGGATTTGCTTCGGCACCAAAGGAATGTAAGGTACGTCCCAGAAACCATCCGAAAACACCTTGATCAAACGGAAACCAGCCTCTTCGATCCACTTCAGCCATTCGGCCGGACGCTTCAATGAAATATGGGTCGGATCCTGGTAGCCGATCCAGCGATCGCCTTTCCACGGCTTGAGCAGGGAATCGAGATTCGGCGTCGCGAGAATCAGCGTCCCGCCGCTTTCGGTCACGCGCCCAATTTCCCGGATCGCCTTTTGAGGATCAGGCAGGTGTTCCACAATGTGCTTGATGATAACTACATTGAATGAGCCATCGCTGAACGGCAATTCCTGGGCGCTGGCAGTGTGCAGGCGGGATTTCTGTACAACCTCTTTTGATTTGTTGACCGCCCAGTGATTGACATCGATCCCGTAGGTTTCGAAGGTATCTTCCAGCTGTCCCACCAGGTGGCCCATGCCGGAGCCAATCTCGAGAAGCCGCCCGCCCCTCCGTCCATAGCGGCGTGCCAGCATGGCGTTGAAACGATTCGACCACCAGTACATGCTGTACTTTGCGAATGAAATCTCCGCATAGGTATGGGTGGAAAAATATTCTTCGTCGAAAGACATGGGGGGTCAGTACACAGGTAGATAGGTAAACAGGTACACAAGTAAGATAACAACTTGTTTACTTGTGTACCTGTTTACTTGTTTACCTCCTCCTCGCGATATAAAAAGTAAATGTCCCGTTCTCGAGCGGTTCCGGCGAAGCAAACCGGCTCACGTATTTTTTCGTCAACCACAAATTCCATGAAGTGGGCGCAACGATCCATCTGCCGGTCAGAAGGCGTGCAAACACCGCTGGAACGCCGAAATAATGTCCCCATTCTAACACGCGCATGGAGGCGGGCGAAAAATAATGCCACCAGCGGACCAGCTCAAAGCCAGCCTTTTCGAGCCTGGCTTGCCAGACGTCCGGCTCATCGGCGTGATGGACGCGCGAAATCCTGCGGAACCATTCTATATAACCTTTGCCCAATATGCGCGCGATCGACAGCTCACTCAGATACCTGGGGTTTGGCACACAAAAATAGAAAGGCGCATCCTTCTTCAGGAGGCGCGCCGTCTCTGCCAGCACCGCCTCGATGTGCGGAATGTGCTCGAGCACCGAATTGCTGAATCCGCTCGCGAAATATCCGGAAGGGAAGGGCGACTTTGCGCCATCCGCTTCGACCAGCGACTTGTACGCGCCGAACTTCTTCGCCTCGTGGATCGGTCCATGCCAGGGATCGAGACCCACGTCTATCTTTCGGTCGAACGTCAGGGAGGCGAAGTGCCCGTCGCCGCAGCCGACGTCATAGACCGGCGCGGGCAAAGGCAAATCCTGATAATAGGAACTCTCGACGGCGCGCAAAAAGGCACGAAAGTAGGGCAGGTCGCGCAGGTGAAGAAAGAGAAAATCTTTCGATTGACGATCGACGATCGACGATTGACGATTGGCGATCTGCGATTTGCGATTATCCATTACCGCATCAACCTTTTAAACAGTTCTTCATACTCTGCCGCGATGGAATCGGGATCGTAAGCCTTCCTGATCGATTCGATATCTCCGCGATATTTGTCCGGTTCAGCCAGGACCTCGAGCAGGCAGGCCGCTAAATCAGCGGGGTCGCCAATTTTGGCTACACGCCCCATACCGTGCCTCAGCACCGGCTGCCGCACCCCCGGCAAAGCCGACGGGACGCACGGCACGCCGTTCATCATCGCTTCGATCTGCACCAGTCCAAACGCCTCCGTGGAATTTAGCGAAGGAACCGTCAGTACATCCAAATTGGGATAGAATGCAGCAATTTCCACCGGGTCAAGGTTGCCCAAGAACGTCCAGTGCCCGCCGATTTCATATTCGCGAATGCGCGGCATGAGCCGGTCCGAATACGCCTGTTCGCCCATCACATTCTGATACGTCCCGGCAAACAAAACCTGGGCTTTGGGATACTTCCTGAGGATCATGGGCAGCGCATCCAGCAAAACTTCCACACCCTTTTCGGCAGCAAAGCGCGCCGCCATCCCAATGACGGGCCGCCGCTCTTTGATGTGATGCTTCTCGGCAAACGCCGGGACCGCGCCGGGGAGTGGCTCCGGCAGTTCGACCGGAGGCAGGATCGGGGTCAGTTTGGAAGCGTAGCGCGAGAGGTAGGGTGAGTTGTCGGCATAATCCTGGGTGTAGGTAACGATGTGATTCGACAACATCCCGGCTGTGTTATTCTGGAAGTCCACCACTGCGTTGACAAAGCGATTGAAGAACCCGGGCGGCAGGAGCAGGTCGCAGTGATAGGTCAGGACTGCCGGTTTGCCAAAGAGGCGTCCGCGCAGCGCCACGCCGGGCGCGTCGAACTGCGGCAGGTGCATCTGCACCACGTCGTGCTGCGCGACCAGTTTGGTGGCAACCCACCCGAATGTCGGTGCAATGACCCCTTTGCTGATACGCGCCGCCACCGGCACGCGGATGATCCTGACGCCATCCAGAGTCTCTTCCAGCAGCAGGGACGGGTCATACTGTGTGGTCATGACCGTGACCTGGTGCCCGCGCCGGGCAAAGGCGCGTGCCAGCCGCTCGGCATAGATCGTCAATCCGGAGGT
Source organism: Anaerolineales bacterium (assembly GCA_016932715.1). Lineage (GTDB taxonomy): Bacteria > Chloroflexota > Anaerolineae > Anaerolineales > Villigracilaceae > Defluviilinea. The sequence continues at coordinate 14,399 of JAFGCG010000195.1, read as the reverse complement.
ATGAGGACGATAGTAGGTGAGAACCGTAAGAATTTTCATAGTGGCTTTCTGTTTGAGGTCTCAAAGCCCCAAAAGCGCTGAAAATTATAACGCAGAGGCATCTGCCTTTATTATGGAGAGAGCTTTCCTCATTATTGATACAATCACTTTACTGAGAGAGTGTTTCTTAAGTCAAAATTCACCACAGACACCTGCACTTGAGGCTGAATGCTTCACGTTCAGGTGCAAGTGTAAACGCGGATGAACACCGTTTCTTGATGAAAACTCTATGTGAAAAGCACTCAAATCCGTTTTACACCTGCCCTGGCGGGCGGTGCCAGGGTCTGTGTTCATCTGTGGTTAAAAACCTTGTAAGAAACACTCTCTGAGGTTATTTATGATAAGCAGACCGCGTCTCGTAAATTGGGTACTCGACACCTTGCGTGAAGCCGCCTGGGCGCCGCTAACAGCTTGTCGGAGAACATTATTTCGAGGTGTCAAAAGCTGATTTGAACCGCAAAGAGCGCCAAGAACGCAAAGTTTAAAAGGTTTTCTTAGCGATCTTCGCGTGCTTCGCGGTGAAAAAACGATGCTAACCAGGTTCTCCGACAGCCTGCTAGAACAGATCCCTGTTGGCTTTGACCCACTCGAACAGCATTCGAATTCCATCATCAAGATTGGTCTTTGCTTTCCATCCAAGCGCTTTTTCTGCCCTGCGGGTATCGGCATAGAATACACGTTGATCGCCGGGACGCCAATCGCCGCGCGCAAACTCGATTTTTTCCCCTAGAAGTTTTTCCAGCTGGGGGGCAAATTCAGTCCATACTGAAATTGTGTTTCGCACCCCGCCACCCATGTTGAACACGCGTCCTTTTACCACATCGATCTTTTCAACCGCAAGATCATAAGCAGCAGCCAAATCTTCGACCCAAAGCATATCGCGGACTTGCTTGCCATCTCCATAAATTGTGATCGGCTGTCCCATGACTGCAGCAATCACAAACCATGCCATCCAACCCTGATCTTCAATCCCAAATTGTCTCGTTCCATAGATCGTAGATTGACGGAAGACAACAGAGCGCAGGCCGTAGATGCGGGCATAATCGCGCACGTATTGATCGCCGGTGCCTTTGCTGCAGCCGTATGGACTGTGGAAATCCAGCGGCTGGTCTTCCGAAGTACCGTTGACCAGATCCCTGTACCGCCAGCGCGTCGCTTCCTCGATGATTTCAACATCCTCCATCCCACCGTACACTTTATTGGTAGAGGAATAAATAAAAATGGGATCTTTCTTCGACAAGCGCGCGGCTTCCAGCGCATTGAACGTTCCCAGGGCGTTGGTTTCGAAATCGTCTCTGGGGTTGAGGACCGAGGTCGTCACCGCGACCTGTCCCGCCAGGTGGACGATCACGTCCGCGCCTTTGGCGGATTCCGTTAAACGATCGGCGTCGCGCACATCCCCAACAATCAGCTGGAAGGCGTCCTTGCCGAACGTTTGCTCGAGCCAGGCAACATTCTTCGGCGCGCCCGCCCGTGACAAGTTGTCGTAGACGGTCACATTCTCGCCGCGCCCGACCAGCCGGTGGACGTAGTTCGATCCGATGAAGCCTGCACCGCCGGTGACGAAATAGTTACGCGTCATGCTCTCCTCCTAGTACGTGCGATAGGTAGTCCTTTTTGCGAAGAAAAAGACCATGAGTACGCCGAAGATAAAGCCGCCAATATGAGCCCACCAGGCAATCCCGCTGGCGCTGGCGCCCTGCATGGCGAACAAGCCGGAATAGAGTTGTGACAGGAACCAAAGAACAAGGAAGATGACCGCCGGGACTTCGATGATCGTAAAGATGAAAATGATGGGCACCAGGCTGGCGATGCGCGAGCGCGGGAACGAGATCATGTACGCTCCCAGCACACCCGCGATCGCGCCGCTGGCTCCGATCATCGGGACACTGCTGGCCGGCAGAACATACGCCTGCAAAAAGACGGCTGCCACGCCGCTCAGCAAATAAAAGATCAGATACCGCACTCCGCCCATGCGCGCTTCCACATTATCCCCAAAGATATGGAGGAACCACATATTGCTCAACAGGTGGAACCAGCCGCCGTGCAGGAACATGGATGTAAAGACCGTCATCCACGCGCCTGAAAGGTCGTTTGTCAAATCGGCCGGCACCACCCCCCAGGCAAAGATAAAACGCTCCAGGGCATCGGGACCCAATTGCAGTTCATATAGGAATGCAAGCACATTGACGACAATCAGCAGCACGTTGACAAGTGGAAACTTGCGAGTACGGACAGTATCATAAAGAGGGATCATAACTTAGCTTACGTTTTCTTCGCCTGCCTTTAATCTTAACTTTTTCAACTGCTCGTAAATTCCGGATAGCGTTTGACCTTCCCGCAAAAGACCGATCCCGCCGATCAAACCGCTGTTGAGATAGTTATAGAAACGGACCATCAGGGCGAAAGCCAGCGCCGTAGATTCGCTGCCCGGACCGGCCAGCAACCTGGCAGCTCCGCCGAACGCGCCTTCCAGGGTGCCAACGGCTCCGGGCAAAGCAGGGATGGCGTTGCCGAACGCTCCTACGCCTAGCCCGAACATCCCCCAAATCAGCTGTGCCTGCGGAAAGAACGCCCGGATGATCAAATAGTAGGAAACGATCGCCAATGTCCAGTTGACCGTCATCCAAAAGAGAAAGCGGACGAACAGCCAGCCATCTTTTAACACGCCCAATCCCAGGAAGAAAGATTCCAGAAAGTTTCCACCGATACGCTGCAGGGCGGGCCAGCGCGCACTCCATGTATGGAAGAGATCCAGCGCCCACTGATTGTAACGAGCCAGCAAATAAAGTATTACGAAGCCAATCAGGATAACGATGCCGACGGTCACACCCAGGCGCCCGGCCTGCTCCGAGCCCGCGACAAAGGGTATGGACAGCAGAAGGATGGCTGCGCTAAATCCCAAATCTGTGGCACGCTCGATCACAATCGTAGGCAGGATTTCCATAAATTGCAGGCTGGATTTACGGCTGAGCAAAAAGGCGCGCCCGATCTCGCCCAACCGGAAAGGCAGGAAATTGTTCAACAAGTAACCTTCGCCCACCGTAAAAAACACATCGAGATACGCGGCGCGGTTGCGTAAAAGCGTCCGCCAGACAATTGCGCGGATCGCAAGCCAGATAAAACCAAGCAGCGTGCCAATCGCCAGCAAGGTGTAATTCGCGTTGCGGACTGCACCCAGCACCTCATCCAGATCGACAACATACAAAATAACAGCGATGAGCACCAGGCTGACCACTGCCCCGGGCAGCCAGCGTTTGATATCTTTCATAGTCAATCCTTAGATACACAAGTAGACAGGTAAACAGGTTATGCAATCCCTTATATGCCTGTTTACTTGTGTACTTGTTTCCCTCATTCCTCGTCCAATTTCAGGACAGCCATGAACGCGTCCTGCGGGATTTCGACATTCCCAACCATCTTCAGACGTTTCTTGCCCTTCTTTTGTTTCTCCAGCAGTTTCTTCTTGCGGGTGATATCGCCGCCATAACATTTTGCCAGCACATCCTTGCGCGTGGCTTTGACGTTGGCGCGCGAGATCACGCGTCCGCCCGCCGCAGCCTGGATGGCGACATCGAACAACTGGCGCGGGATCAACTCCTTGAGCTTGGTGATGAGTCGCTGACCTTTGTGGAACGCGTCTTTCTTATGAACGATGCTCGCGAGCGCATCCACCGGTTCACCATTGACCAGGATCTCCAGTCGCTGCAATTCATCCGGGCGATATTCCAGGAATTGATAGTCGAGGGAAGCATAGCCCTTGGTACGCGACTTCAGGTCATCGAAGAAATCCACAATGATTTCGGAGAGCGGGATCTCGTAATCGAGCTGGACGCGGTGCGGCGCGGGGTATTCCTGCTGCTTAAAGACCCCGCGGCGCTTGGTCACCAGCTCCATGATGGGACCGTAGTAATCGGTTGGCGTGATGATCTCGATGGTCATCCAGGGCTCGCGGATCTCGGCGATCTTGCTTTCGTCGGGAAGTTCGGCAGGCGAATCGATGGGGATGACCGTCTCATCGTACAGCACCACTTCGTATTCCACCGAGGGCGCCGTGAACAGCACGTCGAGGTCATATTCACGCTCGATGCGCTCCTGGATGATCTCCATGTGGAAAAGACCGAGAAAGCCGGCGCGGAAACCGAATCCCAGTGCCTGGGAGGTTTCAGGCTGGAAGGTCAGCGAGGCGTCGTTGAGCTGAAGTTTGTCCAGCGCCTCGCGCAGGTCGCTGTAGTCATCGGCTTCCACGGGATAGATCCCGGCGAAGACCATCGGCTTGGGATGGCGGTACCCCGGCAGAGGCTCCGCGGCGGGATGTGCGGCGCTCGTGATCGTGTCGCCAACGCGGCACTCATGGACCGTCTTGAACCCGGTGGCAATGTAGCCGACCTCCCCCGACCCCAACGCCTGGACCGGTTTCATGCCTGGCGCGAAGATCCCGATCTCCACCGGGCGCGTATCCACTTTGGTCGCAAACATCCGCAGGATATCCGTGGATTTGAGAGAACCTTCCATGATGCGCACATACGCGATCACACCCTTGTAGGGATCGTAATGCGAATCAAAAATCAGCGCGCGTAAAGGTACGTTGTCCACATCCTTCGGCGGCGGGACGCGCCTCACGATGGCTTCCAGGATTTGATCGACGTTGGTGCCCTCTTTGGCAGATACCTGAATGACATCCAGCGGATCCATCCCCAGCAAACTTCCGACATCCTCCGCGACCTCGTCGGGGCGCGCCGAGGGCAGGTCGATCTTGTTGATAACGGGGATAAGCGTCAGGTCCGCGTCGAGCGCCTGATAGAGGTTCGCCAGCGTCTGGGCTTCGATGCCCTGGGTGGCATCCACCACCAGCACCGCACCCTCACAAGCCTTGAGCGCCCGGCTGACCTCGTACCCGAAGTCCACGTGTCCCGGTGTATCGATCAGGTTGATCTCGTATTTCAGATCATCCTTCGCTGTGTAATACATGCGGACCGCGGAAGCCTTGATCGTCACGCCCTTTTCGCGTTCGAGGTCCATCGTGTCGAGGACCTGCTCGGTCATGTCGCGTTCAGAGATCGCGCCTGTGAGCTGGAGCAGGCGGTCGGCGAGCGTCGATTTACCATGATCGACATGGGCGATGATGCAAAAATTACGAATGTGATCTGTCATACTGCTTTCAGGATGGTATTGCTCATTTCAAGAAAATTCTATGTACAGTTGAAATACGCGAATAGTAAAATTTCAGCGCAGTACTATAGTTGCGTGCGGGAGTATAACGCATTTTCAACCACGAAGGACACAACACTTGCACCTGAACGTGAAGCGTTCAGCTTCACACTTGCCCCGGGCGCAAGTGCCGGGGAGTGCAGGTGAGGAACACGAAGGGTTTTTAAATATATAGGGACACAGCAGGACGAATTTTCGTCACAGCCCTTTCAGGCTCCGCTAAATTGGGTAAACAATCAATACCAAAGCTCCGGGAAGAAGCAGTAAAATTAGGGCATGCCCACCTATGACTATATCTGCAACAGCTGCAGCCAGCGCTTCGACGTGTTTATGACATTCGCCGAATATGGCAAAAAGAAGGTCACTTGCGCCCATTGCGGCAGCAGGGATGTGCGCCGCCGCATGACGAAGGTCCGCATTGCGAAATCGGAGGACAGCCGCATGGATTCCATGGCGGACGAATTCTCCGGCTTCGAGGGCCTCGAAGATGATCCCAAAGCGATGGGAAAGATGATGCGCAAAATGGGGAAGGAAATGGGAGAGGAAGTACCGCCGGAGTTCGGCGAGGTGGTCGACCGGCTCGAGTCGGGTCAGAGCCCCGAAGAGATCGAGTCGGCCCTGCCGGATCTTGGAGGGGGCACCGGCGGCGGAGAGGATGAGTAAGGGCGCAGCATGCTGCACCCCTACGTCATAACATCTTCGCTATCGTCTCGCGATGTTCCTGGAAATGCTCGGTGGTATCACCGAGCACCCACAAGAGCAGGGGCCGTTTCTCAGGGTCGTCGGCATGGCGCGGCTTCAATAGATCTTCAAACGACATCGCCTCCAGTTTTGTCACCAGTTTCTCATAGACCAGCTTCAGGTCATCGAGCACATCTGCGGTGGAACGGTCTTTATTGCGGGCGAACAGCACAGGGTTGATGACCTCCATGTCCCAGCCTTTGGTCACCTCTTCCGGGACTCCGAACACTTCATGTGACGGTCGCTTATCCATGTGATAACCCATCAATAAGTTCATCCATTCGGCGAGGTGAGCAAGGTTATCTTTCGGCGACCAGCCGCCCGCGTCGGGTGTGGTCATTTTCTGCTCGTCGAATTTTGCAACGACATCCATGAGCAGCTTCCACTCGCGCCGGATCGCGGACATCAAGTCGGCTTTACTGCCCGGAACCCATTGTTCACTCATAAATCATCTCCTTCAAGAAGGGATTACTCTGCCTGGCTCAAGTCTCTCTTTTTTCTCACCCTTGCGCAGGATCCACGCCTCCCCGCGCACGAGCGTTGTTTTCTTCCCATCTACTTTGACATAGGCGCCATCACTCAACAGGAGCACCGGGTTATCGTGGAAGAAATGATAATCTCCCAGCCAGGCATCCTGCACGGACTGGCTGTACGCGTCGTCAGGGTAATGGGCAAAGAAGTTAAACGGGACCAAATTCAAGCCCTCGAAGTGAGGCGTCGCGACCGTGTTCATGTCGCTGGCTGTCAGGATATTCGGCCCGCACAGGATCATCCCCGCGCTGAATCCGAGGAAGGGCAATCCAGACTGGACCTTCTTCCGCAAATAAGGCATGACTCCGCTGATGTGCAGGCGGTGATTGAGCAGGAAGGTATTTCCGCCCGGGACATACACCAGCGCGGCGCGGCGCAAAACATCTTCGATCTCCTTTTGCGTCATCAACTCGGCATTCACGGTTTCCAGCCGCGCCAACCCTCTGAACGATTTTTCATTGAAATCTATCCATCTCTCTGCGTAGAGTGAAGCCAGCGGCATGTATGCCATGATTGGATCGTCCTTCTCTTCGAGATAGGGACGGCTTGCTTCGATGATATAGCGGATGTCGTTTTCGCCAGGGCTGGAAAAAAGATGGAGTTGCATGATAATGTGGACAGATTGTAACGCAAACTCCAGTCAAATAAAATTCCTCTCCGCATGGAGAGGAATTTGCCTGTAAGAACTAATAACGCTTGTTGCCGCCGCGTTGGGGTGGACGGCGTGAATGTCCGCTGCCGCGGCCCATGGGACCGCCGCGTTCTTCACGCGGACGCGCCATGCTCACCTTGAGTTCGCGGTCGCCCATGTTGAATCCGTTGAACATACTAATAGCTTTCTGCGCTTCAGCCTGGTTGCTCATTTCCACAAAGGCAAAGCCTTTGGACTGGCCGCTATCACGGTCCTTGATCAGCGCTACCGATGAGACGGTCCCGGCTTGAAAGAAGAGAGTCCGCAGATCATCTTCCGTGGTTGAGTAGGACAGATTTCCAACATACAACTTCGATTCCATATTTTCTCCTAACAACAACGCCCGCCAGCAAGCGGGCTAATAAGATAAATCAGGTGTGAGACGACCTCGGAAGAGTATCACCAGACCCTGTTGACGACAAGGTCAGTATAACACAGGGGTTGATTCTGCCAGCACGAAAAAAAGTTACCTGGTTTTCAACCGGTCCACTATCACCTTTCTCAACTCTTCCTGCACCTCATCCCACTTCTGACCCGCGTCGATCACCACCCAGCGCTGTGGCTCCGCTTTGACCATCTCCAGATATCCCGCCCGGACGCGTTGATGGAATTCGACCGTATACGCATCCAACCGGTTCCATTCATTTTCTTTCTTCTTTCTTCTCAATCCCTCTTCCACATCCACATCCAGCAGGACCGTCAGATCGGGGGTAAGTCCACCGGTCGCATATTTCACCAGCGCCCGGACCTGCTCCAGGTCCTGCTGGTGGCCATAGCCCTGATAGGCAATGGTCGAATCGTAGTAGCGGTCCGAGATGACGATCTCGCCGGCTTTCAGGCGCGGCTGGATGACCTGCTCCACGATCTGGGCGCGGGCAGCCTGATAGAGCAGCGTCTCGGCGCGCGGATGCATTTCCACATTTTTCAGGTCATGGATCACTTCACGGATCTGCTCGCCGATGGAGGTCCCGCCCGGTTCGCGCGTAGGGAAAACGGTATAGCCCTGCTCGCGCAAGTATTCCACAAGATAGGGTGTATGGGATGTCTTGCCGGAGCCTTCAGGACCTTCGAGAGTGATAAACATAAGAATTACCGTTCGTGGACTAGAAAATATTCATCGAGCAGGGCGTCGAATCCGTAGCCGATGTCCAAATGCCTGATCTCTCCGGGTTTGAAAAACTGAATATCCTGGCCCAGAACGAGCAGTTCCTGGGAAGCCCCCACTTGTCCCACATAAACATACTGGTCGACAATAAAGAGGGGATGTTCCCTTTCGTAGCGCTTCCAAAACGATAATTTGATTTTCAAACCGGTCTCTTCTTTGAGTTCCCGGCGGGCCGCCCTCTCAGGTGTTTCCCCCTCCTGCACCTTCCCGCCGGGGAGCGTCCAATGGTTTGGACAGGTCATCGTTGACCTGTTCTCACGCAGCAATAACAGGACTTCGCCGCCCGCGTTCTCGAGGAGGATGGAGACAAAGGGAACACGCTTCATGAGGGTTGATCCAAAACTTTCGTGTCTGCCATGATAACAGCCATAATTTTATCTCTTAAAATCGGTTAAAACCTTGCGATTGCAGGTCGAGGTCACGCCTGGCGAAACACGACATGATCAATCGAAGTCAGGCGCTGAAAATAAAAGGGCAGGCTTCCGGCCTGTCCTTTTTGTCTTGTGATAGAAAGCACTTGGCTACTCAAGCATGTTCAAATCTTTTCCATAAATGTGGTGGCAGTGGTAAACGATAATGCCGACAGGCGACAAGAATTAATGGCAACAAGCCAGATTCAACAATTGATAGTTTCTCAAAATATGGTGAATGTTCGCATTCATCAAAAATTTGTTTAAGGAGTTGATCCATGGTGGATTCAACACGCACATGAGATAAGACCGAACCGTGTATATCGCTATTAGTATAAATATTTTCTTCCGAAACATCATCCGGATACCAAAGTTGAAAGTTGCAATGTGTAAGCAATTCTTTCTTTATATACTGTACACGATTATACAGATCCGAGTCTCCTAACAAAGCGGCCCAAAATGCAACCATTGGGTAAAGTACGCTTCCGCTAGTAACCTTTTTTCGATAATTGTCGTCCTTCGCTTTAGGATGTTCAAGAAGGTCACTATAGTTTTGTAAGATACAGGGATATTGACCGTGTGTTTTATAAGACAGAGTTGCTCTTTCCATAATCTCGGATAACCATTTTCTAACATCCTTACGGTTATTGCTATCAAGCATTAGCAAAAATACCGCAAGAGATATGTCAATTGCCTGGTCGTCTTTCACAGGCAGAAACAAGGCTGGATTATTTGTAATTAACTGCTTAATAGCAACTGAAGTGGTTAGAAATATTTCAAGCAGCGAACTGTTTTCATCATTGAGCTCACCAGATTCTCCTATTATGCCTGAGTAGGCCCAGATGCCGCTCAAAGCTAGTCGTCCTAAAACGTCAAACAACTTCAAATTAATATCTAAACTATACGATGCATGCACTGCAACAGACAACGCATGTTTCTTTGTAACGTGCGGTAATATTTTTTGTAAAACATATTGGGTACAAACTTGCTGATGCAAGCCTAATATTGACAAGAATATCAATTGAATTGTATTTGCCACTTTAGTGGTTTGAGTTGAGTAGGATTTAGTTATTTCCCAAGCATGCAAAGCAGAGAATTCACTTGACAAATAAGCCGCTTCCAAGTTACCAATATCACGAGCCCATGCAAAAAGAATCCACAAGCAGATATTAATTTGTCGCAAAACCATGGTTTCTTTATTTGCTTTGACATTGTTTGCTAAAGTCAGGGATTTAATTAAAGTAGCAAAATGTCGATAAGCCGACTCTGGTTCATCTAGTAAGGCTAATGATTTACGCAATTCCGATCGGGCATCTTGTGGCAGTAAATCTTCTCGCAAAAATTTCTCCAGAATTAAGGATGCAAGTTTATCTCCATTCCACTCCTCAAATTTCAAATTCTCCCGTTCGTTTCTCTTTATATAACCCTCAACATCAGCCCTAACTTGTTCCTGAACATCTCCGCCTATACAAATACATATCACTATCTTCTTGTCTTTATGCTCATTCGGCAAACGGGTAGGAATATAAGAATCTAAAATTTCATCCAGCGACGGACGAAGCGATTGAACAGACTCTCCATTCCAAGAAGTTCGCGTTAAATCTCCTGGTTTAATGGAAAACAGATAAACCTTTTCTTCCTTGTTATCAATACTGCCTACCGCTGCAACATCTACACCAGACTGCCGTGTACCTCTCCCAGGGCGGGAGAACACATTAAGCCCTATCTGACTCAGTAAATCTGGAAGAATTGCATCCAGCTCACCACGCTCTCGAAGGGATGATAGGTATTCCCTGATAATGAGTTTCATAGGTTAACCTGCTCCGCACGAAAAACGCGCAACATATAGTCCAAGCCAAAGGGATCAATATTCACTAGACGTGGAAACTCTAACTCTGTACTATGCACTTGCAGGGGAATTTCCATTCTATTGGATTGTCCGTCCGAGTTATAGACATAGTCAACGGACTTCCTTCCATAAAGTAATACAGATGTAGAAACAAGAGACAGCAACACCGAATCTTTTCGAGCGTTTTCCATCGCATCCGCCATTAATTGGGAAAAGTGCCGGTGATATGCCTCCTGCTGAGACTGAGGTGGGTGCAGCTCTGGAATAATGCCAACAGATTTTATCTCTCCTAGATAATCATCAAAGTTTTTGAGGGCTCTTTCCAGACTTTCCTTTACTTTATCTGTTTCATCGTAAGATTTCTTTATTAGATAATCTTTAACCATTCCCGGATAGTTGATTAGAAGAGGCTCAAAGAGTAAGTCGACGAGTATTTGTATTATTTCGTTATCAGAAGTACAGCGAATTAACGAGACAATTATGCTTGCGGCAGTTACGGGCGTAGGAAATAAATAACCAACGGCTTTTCTGGCCAAAAAGATAACGAGAATCGAAGTGGAACAGTCAATTTCGGATTGCTCTACTTCTAATTGAATATTGTTTTCATGAGCAAGACCAGCAATAGTTCTTACGGCCTCACAAAGTATTCTATCTCCCTTGATAAACCATTTCGTCATGATGCGACTGAGGATACTATTCTGGTTTTTGAAACACTCGTGCATAACACTATCAAAAGTATCTATTGTCAATTTTTCCGAGTTTGCAAGAAGCAAATTTTCTAAAAAGTTCACACCCCTCCAATTTCCATTTGCTATTATTTCTGCTAAACCATAATCAATATATTCCAGTGAACCTTTATTTTCTGGTTTTATACGAATCAAATGAGAAAGCAAGCAATCTAACAAAATATCTGGCAGTTCTTTTGTGTCAAAGCCAAACGCCACTGCCCCCGAATGTAACGCATAGTTATCACCTTGTGACAAGGCCTTATCAACAATGTGTGTAATACGTTCTATATATCTTTTGGTTTGCTTCCACAAATTGAAAGTCGAATTAATTAAGTGCCCCAACAAGAGATCATCGGTTTCCCTTGAAACAGATGCTTCTAAACAAAAAATCGCCTTGTCAATTAAGCGTTCGTCCTCTAAATAGTTAATTCCTCCCAACGAAAAAATCGAGCTTCTGCGAATTTCAATAACACTATGATTCGAAAATCGGATAGCTTCACCCAGATAAAGCTCAATATCAAGACGTGTCCCCGCTATTATGACTTGTGGGAGTAGATTAGCAAACTTTTCGGGAAACGTTTCGATAAGTTGTATTGCTTCTTTAGGACGTAGATGGTTAGCTGCGCAATAATCAATAAAAGGAGGCAAAACCATACCAGCGGCCATATCCTGACCTGCCTCCTTGACCAAATTGATTACACAACTCATAGTTTCTGCTATAGGTGCATCAAGCGCTGGCAATGATTTTTCTAACACTCTTCGCATCAGAAAAAAATCGGGTTGTGAATTCGGTTCATTCTTGAGAAGAGAAAAGCTTATTATTAAATCAATATCTCCGTGATTATGGAGTCTTGTTAGTTCTGCAATCAAAGAATCCAGGTCATCCCGGTTTTCTCGTACTTGTTTGTGAATGACTTCAAGTAGCTTTCCTTCTTTATAAGCAGTTGCAAATATCTCATCGGAATTATCCACGTTAGCTCCCATATATTCTTCTATTAGTCTATGTGATGAGCACTTGTAATGCAAGGTTACATTTCTATGCAATCAGGCATAAAAGAAAAGACCGTGGAAGAATAATTTTCAAAATTCTGTACCCACGGTCTAGGTTCACTCTACTCTCTGAATATCCTCACATGCCGCCGCGGCTCCTTGCCGTACGAGTGACTCACGAGTTCGGCGTTGCGCGCCATCTCATGCTGGAAACGTCGGACGAGCGCGGGACCCGGGGGCAGGTCCACCCAGCGTTCGCCGTTCAGCACCGCGGCGATCGCCTGCTGGGTCTGTGACTTCACATCGCTCAGGTCGGACGAGGCGAACTGGTCCTGTGCCGCCAGATTGAACAGGTCGCTGAGGAACTGTTCCATCTGCGCGACTGTATTGGCGCGCAGGACATAGATCGGCATGCCGCGGTGTTCGGCATCCACAATCGTCTGCTGGCGGTCACGATAATACGTCTTCAGCGTCACCAGCGCGTTGGCGTCATTCACATCCTTGACAACCACAGCCGGCACACCCAGTCTCTTGGCGGCCTGCGTCAGCCGGTTGCGCGCCACGCCATGCGGATACACTTTGATGGTCTGCAGCCCGCCGCGGCTGGGTTCCATACGCGTCGCGCCAGCTTGCTCGAGGCGCATGGAAACGGGAATAGGCTCCTCGGAGGCCGCCACCGGCTGACGTCCGCGCCGAGGCGTTTTCGTCTCCTTGGCATCCAGCCGGGAGGTGAGCACGGGCGCGGCTTTCTCGATCTGGATATTCCCCCGGTCATCGCGCGTCCGGATCTGCGGCGGGAGCGGGAAGCCGCGCAGGAGCGCGTCCACGGAAGCCATGATATCCTGATGGACGGCAAAGCGATCGCGCGTCACGATTTCGATGAGCACATCGAACGTGGGCGGCGCACGTCGTTCGAGGACCGTTTTCTGGGTGCCGCGCCGACGCGCTTCCTCATCCGACAGCGTGACCGCTTCGATCCCGCCGACAAGGTCGCTCAACGTCGGATTCAGAAGCAGGTTATCGAGCGTGCGACCGTGCGCCGTGCCGATCAGCTGGACACCGCGTTCCGCGATCGTGCGCGCCGCCGCGGCTTCGGCTTCGCGCCCGATTTCGTCGATGACGATCACTTCAGGGTTGTGGTTCTCGACGGCTTCGATCATCACCTCATGCTGGAGCATCGGCTCGCGGACCTGCATGCGGCGCGCCTTGCCCACCGCGGGATGCGGCACATCCCCGTCGCCGCCGATCTCGTTCGAGGTATCGACGATGACGACGCGCTTGCTTTCCGCCAGGATGCGCGCCGCCTCACGCAGCAGGGTGGTCTTGCCCACGCCCGGCCGGCCCAGGATCAGAACAGACTTGCCCGATTCGATGATGTCCTGCATGATGCCGACCGTGCCGTACACGGCGCGGCCCACACGCAGGGTGAGTCCCACCACGGCGGCGCGCCGGTTGCGAATGGCAGAAATTCGATGCAAGGTGCGCTCGATGCCGGCGCGGTTATCCGCGTCGAATTCGCCCGTGCGTTCGTCCACGTAATCAATTTCGGCGCGCGTCACCTCCGTTTCCCGCAAATTGACCTCATGGTCCACAAAACGGGCTGTTGGGACACGGCCTAAATCCAAAATGATCTCGAGCAGATTCTCGCTATCATCGGCCTTCTCCACCGCGTGGCGGATGTCGAGCGGCAGGACATCGAGAAGCGCATCGAGGTCATCAGTTATTTTTAGTTGAGTCATAGTTAATCAATTATTCGTAACAACGTGATAATCAGTAGGGAAAGCGAGAAGGGGTTGCCCTTAATTACTTGCGCCGCCATATCCCTCATCCGCGCGGCGTACAAGATTTAGACATGAATGACCATGGAAACGTTACCTGCCTGTTCATTAAACTAGCCTAATTATACGGGAAACCGGGCAATCCTTGCATTGGAAAAATGTTATAAAAACCTTCCTTCCAATACCTTCGCCAATTATGCAGTAGAAACTGGTTCAAAAACGGGATGAACCATGCCCAAACGGGCAATCTGCTCGAAAATCTGAGC